>JAAYTH010000087.1 GCA_012523785.1 Bacillota bacterium
AGCACAGTATGAATGTGCAGATCGGCCGAAAACCATTTCAGCATGGTTAACCAGACACCCCCAGCCCATACAACCGACCGGCAGTCTCGTAAGCAGGAAGGGACGTGGTAAACAGGTTGATGCCCTCTTCCTTTGCCTTTATCCTCGTTTCCGGATCGGGTTTGACTCCCCCGGCTATAATGACACCGGCCAGATCCACCAATACTGCCACGGCAATAATATTCTGGTGACCTTGGAGGGTTATCCAAAGCTGACCCTCTTTGGCGTTGGCCATAACAACACTGAGGAGATCAGATACATAACCCCCGGTAACCTCTTCCTCCAAGGTGGGACCTACCAAAACATCCAGCTCCAGTTCCCCTACTATATCGGCCAGCCTCATTCTTCCCCCTCCTTTGTGTGCCTCTGCTCTTCTTTGATAATGTTCCCAATACCGGCCAGGTTGTAAACCTTCATGCCCAGGGCCATGATCCGTTCCCTCAGAATAAATATACAACTGGTGGCATCAGATTTCCCCTGGGCTATATCCTCAGCCAAGGCTTTGCAGCTGGGGGCCCCACAGGCGCCGCAATCCAACCCCGGCAGTGTCGACAAAATTTCCTCCGCCGCCACCATCTTGGCCATGGCCCCATTTATATCCGAATCCAACCCCAGCATGGGCCGGGGTTCCACACGGATCCGGGGTACCCTAAAGTTTACTTGGGCCAAACCGGGCCACCTCTCGCCTAGGGGCCTAACATCCCGGTCTAATTCCCGGGCAATCCTTTCTAGACGGACCCGGGCCACATAGCTGTTGACAACATTTAGTATCCCACCGACACAGCCACCATTACAGGCCTTGGCTTCAATGTAATCTATACCCTCCAGGTGGCCCATTTCCAGTTCCTCCAGGACCTCATCAACATTGCCGATCCCCTCGACGACTAAAGAATTCCCCCTAGCCACCGCCTCTGCTTCGCCGCCGGGTATACCAAATCTAACTCCCGGGCCCGAGGCCCGCTGATACTTTCCGGTGTCCTTTGCATTTTTAACCGAGCGACTTATGAGGGGAAACAGCTGCTGGATGCTAAAGGCACCGTCAATATAGGAGGGAATCCCCCCCTCCGGTGCTTTAATAGAAGTTACCTTGGCTGCGCAGGGCGTCAGATAAAAAACACCGATATCCTCCTCCGGGATTCCTAATTCCCGGGATTTTAGCTGCCGGGCTAATTTACCCGCCACTTCAGAGGGGGGATCAAGGGGAAGGATCCGGCTCGTCAATTCGGGAAAACGAACCTGGATTAGGCGCACCACCGCTGGGCAGTTGGAAGAGATAATGGGCCCTTTTAATTTTCCCGTTTCGAAGAGATTCTTCGCTTCAGCAGCAACCACCTCCGCCCCCACCGCAACCTCAAAAACATCATCAAAACCCAAATCAATCAGGGCTGCCAATATTTGCCCCGGTGTTACAGACTCCGGGAACTGCCCATAAAGGGAGGGAGGCGGTAAGGCGATTGTATATTTGTATGAATTTAACAGTTCCAGGGAATCTGTCTCCACATACTTGGCCTTCCGGGGACAGGCACTGATACACTGGCCACAGTCAATACACTTTTGCTCATTTATTTCCGCTTTACCTTGGCGCACCCGGATGGCCTCTGTGGGACAATTCTTTATGCAGTTGACACATCCCGTACATTTTTCCTTATCCAAGCGAACTGAATGAAAATAACCCTTCACAGCCATCACCCTTCGCTTGCATAAATTATTATCTCCAAGGAGGTCCCTTCACCGGTGCAAGAACTGATGTTAAATTCATCGGCAAAACGCCTTATGTTGGGTAGGCCCATACCGGCGCCAAAACCCAACTCCCGGATCATATCCGGTGCTGTGGTAAAGCCCTCCTGCATAGCCTGATGAATATTATCTATTCCCGGTCCCTCATCCTGGGCAATTATCAATATTTGCCGGGGGGTAATCTCCACCTTTAACCAGCCCCGGCGGGCATGGATAATCACATTCATCTCCGCTTCATAGGCGGCAATGGCCGCCCTCCGTACCACATCAGAGG
>JAAYTH010000088.1 GCA_012523785.1 Bacillota bacterium
CATGCCCATTTTGATGTGGATGAAAATGCACTAAAGATAGGTACTGCACTTTACGCCCAATTCGCCCTGGATTATTTAGCGGTAAAATAACTGCGGCCCTGCCACCCTCCCGTCAAGGGCACCTAAATGTGACATAATAAAAATACCCCGGGAGAAGGGGGGATCCCCTTTCCCCGGGGTTTTGCCAGTTCTATTTCCTTCGTCTGTTACCAAATTTCCCGCTGTTTAAATTCATATATAAAGTACAAAACTAAGATAATCAGTAGGGCAGCCGAACCCAATACACTCAGCATGGCTACGAATATGAAGGGGCCCTTGTCGATCAGCATTATTTTGCACCACCCGGAGTAGTAGTATCAATATTGACATGTCTTAATATTTCCCAATCAAAATCCGCTGGCTGCAGCCAGCTGTAGGCAATAGAAACCAGGAAAGATATCCAACCACTTGCCACCAATCCTTGTAAAGACCCGACCGTATAATACACATAATATCCCACTATGGTAGCAACCACAGCGGCGGTAAAGGCAGCGTTGGTGTTCATACGTTTCCAGAAGAGGCCAAAAACAATGGGGAAAATAAAAGCACCATTGATGACGGCTAGGAATATAAGCATTTCCAACATAGTGAGAAAACGCGGCAAGGTAAGCAACAAGGCGATGGCACCGAAAATGACTGTCATCCACATACCATACCGCTTCAGTTCAACTTGCGTGGCTTTGGGTTTATATCTGGGAATCAGGTCATTGAGCACCAGGCTTGTCAGGGCGTTAAGTGAACCAGCCGCCGTTGAGAGTAGGGCTGACCAAACAACAACTAGGAACATATAACCGGCTAGAGGGCCGGCCACCTGACGAGCCACCATAGGGGCCACCTGATTGATGTGGGCCGGTTCCAAGCCCTCTGCCAAGGCTATAAAGGCCAGGGTACCAACTGCAGTAGGTACAAAAATCCAGCCGATGCCAGAAATAATAAAGGCGGGTGTGACCCGATCCCGACGTATGGCATATCCCCTCTGCCAAAAGGTATTATCCATGAATACCTCTCCAATACCCATGACCGTACCGGCAGTGAGAAAAAGCAGTCCTGCCGGAGCCAATAAGTCCAACTTATCAGGATGATTTGCCAACACACCCTCGTAAATATTAGATGGTCCTACTTTGAAAAAAACATAAGGGACAATTACTGCCACAGCGATTAAAATTAGAAGGATCTGAAAAAAGGCTACCCCTGCCACAGAGCGGAATCCACCGGCCATTGTATATAGAATTACAATGGAAAAGGTCAATACCACCGCTAACGTGTAGGGTATTTCAAATATTTCCTCCAGAATAACCCCGCCGCCGATGCCCTGTGTCATTAATAGGCCAAAAACATAAACCATAAGTAGTACCAGGAAAAGGTAGTAATTCTTGTCGTCATAACGGGCACGGTAAAAATCCCCAACGGTGCGGCCATGGGGGATCACTTCGTGAATACGGCGGGCCAGCATTGCAAAAAGTATTACCCCCATACCGCCCACTAGGCCATAACCCACTGCCCCCAATATGCCCATTGTATAAGCTGATTCGGGAGCCGCCAGGGTGGTATTACCGGTAATCCAAAATGCCAGTAGAGAAGCTGAACCAAAGGCGACACCTAGGCGTCCAGTGCCAAGGATATACTCATCGGCCGTCTCCACCGTTCCGGAAAGATACCAGCCGATACCGATGAATAAAGCACCTAAACCAACAATAATCATTATATTAATAAGCATTGCCGTCAGCTATCCTCCTTTACAAAGCTATTTTTAGGCACATTAGGTGTACCCTGCCTGTCCTCTCTTCCATACAAGCCTACAAAGGGGCCCACTACTGATATAATCATGATGACCAACAAAATTGCCGCTGAAATGATCCAAAAGAGCAACGGTTTTCCTCCTTTCGAGCTATGACTGCTAATCTACTATATAGTAACTCTTAGCAGCAACCCCTAATGCTGCCCGGAGTAAAACGAAGGGCTTGGGCACCGGCTGTAAAAATCCTTCGGCCCATGCCCCTGGGACAATAGTCAAGAAAGTTTGCAATATAGGCAGGAGCTGGGCAAAATATGCTTTGCAAATGCTGCTAAGTAGTTACTCCGTTTATAAATAAACAGCCGATTATGAAGGAAGTTCAGCACTTAATCCTGTAAAAGGCCCTTCTCCCGCATATCACTTAAATCAAACTGCCCTTTAGGGTTTTCCCGGGTAGGCAATGATTTTACAAAGGGCAATAAATCTTCCCGGGCCACACGATATACCCGACCTAGCTCTGCCACCGGGTCTTCATGAACATCCACACGGAGATCCCACAGGGGGTAATCTTCGCTAGCAGCCACATATAAAGCTGCCGATACTTTGCCCCGTTTGTCACCCCCGGCGGCCTGGCCTGCTTCCAGGGCTTGTAAAAGCCGCTCCACCAGCTCTTTTCCAGAAGCATTTTTATAGGCATCTTCCATCGCATCAAGCACCTGGCTTCCGGCCAGCATGTTTCCAGCCACAACAAAATCCTGGTGGACCTTGTGCCCACACCAAGTGTCATTGGCAGAACCGGTATAGGCAGCCGCATCCCCTTTGGCACTGACCACGGCAAATTGTCTCAAATGGGGCTGAGGATCCCGTTTTTCCAGACTTTCCACAACCGCCGCGGCAGTTAGGCCCTCCGCAAGCAGCTCCAGTCCCCATATGCCAATATAGGGATTAACCCACGATTGGGTGGCAACAGCACCGACCCCAGCCCTGACATGGGGTACAAGAGAACCGACACAGGGCACCGCCGTCGACACAGCCACCCCCAGCATACCAGTGCGAAAACACCGGGCTGTAATTGAAAAAGTTGCAAGTTTTAGCATACTAAATCCCCCATTTCTCTTTACGAATTATTTCCATCCGTACACTATACTACCAGCCAGTCCATTTTATGTCAAACCATGATCGTGACCCGTGCCAGGATCATTGTAACCAGGGGATTAATATGTTTTTTAGTAGCATACAGAATGACTCATTATGCAAAAAATTATGGGCTATTGACACTATTATTTAATAAGGCCAGGCTTTATAATATAGGAGGAAAAGGGGCAACCCAGCTACCGAAGGATAGTTGGGGCCCCTTTTTGTTTCGTTTACCGGGAAAAACCTGGTCCAAGCTGCTGATAAAATTCATATTTAGGGAACATATTGTTCCATAATACTTTGCACATAGCCATCCTTGGTTACAATCCAAAAGGATGGCACCAGATCGGAAAATTGCCCCGGATATTCAATAAATTCTTCCATTGTGATCCTCGTATGGGAGACATCCATTTCCGGTCTAGGCTGAATTATACTGTACCTGGTATCCTCGGTTACCCGATAGAAGATAGGATAGTTGGGAGGAGGATGTAATGCTCATCCTAAGGATTTGCAAAAATACATTTTCCATGGCTAATCCTCCTTATGTGGATCTATTAATCTTTGTAACTCGGCAATTTCACCGTCACTTAACCGTTTATTTCTGGTAAAAGCGGCGACAAACCTGGGCAATGAACCGGCAAAGGTCTCCTTCACAAAACGTTCACTTTCTTTTGCGTGATATTCGTCCTTTTTAGCAAGGAAGATACTTTGCTGTCTTTGTTAGTAAAAACCCCTTTGCCTTCCAACCGTTTCAACATAGTGTAGGTTGTAAACCATTCTATCCAGTCTATACCTCGTAGACCACATTATCAAGGGACAACTGCTAAAATATTATTTCATCTTTAGCTTAAAATGCTGTTGGCCCCTTTCATACTCAATGGGAGTTGCATCCTTCCCCATGTTTTTTATAGCAAAATAAAACCAAATACCCGTTATTAGCACTGAACAAGTATCGGCAAAGGGTGCGGCATAAAGAAGGCCCTTAATACCCCAGACCCGGGCAAAAACAATTATTGCCGGGATAAGGAAGATTACCTGTCGGGTCAGAGTTAAAAACATAGCCGTCATTGATCTGCCAATGCATTGGAAATAACTGGAGGCAATGATCTGAAAGCCTACAATGGGAAGGCACAAAAACCAAGATAGTAAGGCCGAAGTGCCAAATTCAATCAATTCCGGCTCACTGTTAAACAGAGAAATCATTTGCACGGGAAATAGCCTTGTGGCTATATAGCCCACAATTACAATGGCAGTGGCAGCCATTATCGCCAGCTTTACGGCCGTGGTTACCCGTTCAAACTTTTTGGCCCCATAATTAAAACTGACTATGGGCTGAAGGCCCTGCCGTAGGCCCAAAACAGGCATCAACAATATAGTCATTAGGCTATTGATTACACCCATACCCGAAATGGCAATATCACCACCATAGAAAAGCAGGTTTTTGTTTAGAACAACATTGAGGAGGCTGTTGACCAAGTGCAGAGAAAAACCCGGGACACCCAGGGAAATAATACGGGTCACGACGGGCAGCTTCAATCTCATATATTTACTTTTTAGTTTGTTTTTACTCCGTGGACCAATAAAGTAGCCCACAACCCAGATGGCAGAGACACACTGGGCTATAATAGTCGCCAGGGCGGCACCGGCCATACCCATTTTAAAGACGATAATAAACAAAGGATCCAACAGGGTATTAAGGCCAGCACCCATAAACATGGTTAACATGGCAATTCTAGGGTTACCATCAGCACGGATAAAATTATTTAAACCCATACTTACTACTTGAAAAACCGCCCCAAAGAATATGATCCGCATGTATTCAACGGAATAGGGAAGAATGGTTTCACTGGCACCAAAGGTGGTTAATAGCGGGCGCAAAAAAATTTGCCCTATGATCATAAATATAATTCCCGCCGAAATTAGCAATACGAAGGCATTGCCCAGGGCCTGTTCAGCTTCTTCCCGCCTATTTGCACCTAGTCTTAGGGAAAATAGAGTTGCTCCACCAACACCAAAGAGGAGTCCCATGGACATGAGAATAATCATAATGGGAAAACCGATGGTTATCCCGGCAATGCCATTATATCCGACATTATTGCCGATAAATATTCTATCTACAACATTATATAAGGCATTTACCATCATTCCCACAATAGCCGGCACCGAAAATTCCACCAATAGTTTTGCTACTTTTTCTTGGCCCAGTGGATTAACATCTGCCACATCTATTCCCCCAATACTTGTTTATATATATAAGAACCTTAGCTTTAATCATTATATGATCTAAACCTGCCCCGGGAACGGTTCCCCACGGCAGGTGTCTGGCAACAAGTATTTGCCCCACAATTATAATGGGGCCTGTCCATAGTTCACGGTTGTCTGCTTCCCACCATCTAGTGATATGCTTTATGCCGCTTTCTATTATACCCTAATTAAAAAATGTTCGCCAACTGTGTTGCCTTTGCGGACTTTTACTGGGGTATCCTTATCATTATTTCACCAAAGGAACAAACTGTCCGTAGCCTTCCGCATCCATTTTTTCCAAGGGAATAAATTTTAGCGCTGCGCTATTTATGCAATATCTTAAGCCCCCTTTTTCCCGGGGCCCGTCAGTAAATACATGACCCAAATGACTATCTCCAGCTCGGCTGCGGACTTCTGTACGCAACATCCCATGACTGCGATCTAGTGCCTCCCTTATGACCCCATCAGTAATTGGTTTAGTAAAACTAGGCCAGCCACAGCCAGATTCATATTTGTCCGTAGAAGCAAACAGTGGTTCTCCAGTCACGACATCCACATAGATGCCCCTTTGATAGTTGTCATAATATTCGTTGGCAAAGGGGGGCTCGGTGTCATCTTCCTGGGTTACCCGGTACTGCAATGGAGAAAGCTTTTTTCTAATCACATCCGGGGATGGTTTTTCATATTGAGAAAGATCAACCGATGATTCCTCTGCCGGCAAATTTGATAAATCTATATGACAATAGCCACCGGGGTTTTTCTCCAGGTAATTTTGATGGTACTCCTCCGCCAAATGATAATTTTGCAGGGGCATTACCTCCGTAACAATCGGATGGTGGTATTTTTCCTGTTCGCGGCTCACCACCTTTTGTATGACGGCTAGATCCGATTCATCCTTATAATATATGCCCGTCCTATATTGGGTCCCCGTATCCGGCCCCTGTCTATTCCTAACAGTGGGATCAATGATCCTAAAAAAGTAGATCAATAGCTTTTCCAGACTGACGATCTCAGGATCATAGCTTACTTCTACCGTTTCAACATGGCCGCTAAAAGATATTTCCTCATAGGAGGGATTATCCCCCCGGCCATTGGCATAACCCACACTGGTGGCCACGACACCCTTTATCCGGCCAAAATAAGCCTCCACCACCCAGAAACAACCCCCGGCCAGCCATATTTTTTTCTCGCGCCCTTGAATATCACCCATCTTACTGAACCCCCATTCTTTTATCTTTTTGCCTATACAGTATCTAACATTCCCCTACTCTTGCATCCCCATAACATCAATCCCTCTTAAAATTCTCCCTCCCCCCAGGGAATTTCAAGCAGCTATTAGGTAGATAATAATAGCAAAAATGATGGAGGGATTAATTTGAGCACCACAACCAGGACATCCAATCGGCTGATAAAGGAAAAATCCCCCTACCTTCTTCAACATGCCCACAATCCAGTGGACTGGTATCCCTGGGGTAAGGAGGCCTTTGCCAAGGCCGAAGGAGAAGATAAACCCATTTTTCTCAGTATCGGCTATTCCAGCTGTCATTGGTGCCATACAATGAATAGGGAATCTTTTGAAGATGAAGAGGTGGCGGAGCTATTGAACAAACACTTCGTTGCCATCAAGGTCGATCGGGAGGAAAGGCCGGACATTGATCATCTGTATATGATGGCCTGCCAAGCCATATCCGGGCAAGGGGGATGGCCCTTGACAATCATTATGGGCCCGGATAAAAAACCTTTTTACGCTGGTACTTATTTCCCTAAGGAGAGTAAATATGGCCGGCCGGGATTAATAGAAACATTAGACCTCATACGTACCCACTGGAAAAGCAACCGGGAGGAATTGGAAGAAGTGGGTGAGGAAATAGTATCAATCCTCCAGCCCCAGCCCCAAGACGGCACGGAAAGATTGGGG
>JAAYTH010000089.1 GCA_012523785.1 Bacillota bacterium
AGCGTCTCCCTATGGTGAGACGGAAAGCATGAAGTATGGCAGTGATGCTATTGCAGATTGGCCTATGCTGTGTGCTCTTCTCAGTGCAGCCTCCGGGGCCACGTGGGTTTCCGTATGCCAGGGGGCTGGCACCGGAACGGGTTATTCATTTCATGCCAATATGGCAGTTGTGGCCGATGGAACTGACGAAGCTGCTAAGAAAATTCAGCTGACATTTAGTAATGATCAGGACATCGGTATAATCCGCTATGCCGACGCTGGTTATGAAACCGCCCTTGGTATTGTGGAAAGTGCGGGTATTGGGATTCCTACAATAGAAAGGAAGGATGGGAATGTTTAAAAACCGCGACATCGCCGCGGCGATGCAGATTAAGCTAGATAGTGAACTGCCGGAGATGCCGGAGTTTGTGGAAGGGATCAGGCGGGCTCCCAGCCGGGGATTTCATTTGAGTAAGGAGCAGACCAAGATTGCCCTCAAGAATGCCCTCAGATATATTCCGGAAGAACACCACGCAAAATTAGCACCGGAATTTTTGCAGGAGCTCCTGACCAGGGGCAGAATCTATGGCTACCGTTATCGTCCCGCTGGCAAGATTTATGGAAAACCAATTGATGAATATAAGGGCAATTGCATTGCAGGGAAGGCCTTTCAGGTGATGATCGACAACAACCTGGATTTTGAGGTGGCCCTTTACCCCTATGAACTGGTCACCTATGGTGAAACCGGCAGTGTTTGCCAGAACTGGATGCAATATAGACTTATAAAGAAATACTTGGAGGTCTTGACAGAAGACCAGACTTTGGTTGTCATGTCGGGGCATCCCTTAGGATTGTTCCCCTCCAAGCCGGAGGCCCCCCGGGTGCTCATCACCAATGCCCTCATGGTGGGTATGTTCGACAACCAAAAGGATTGGGAAATTGCTGAGGAAATGGGTGTGGCCAACTATGGCCAGATGACAGCCGGAGGCTGGATGTATATCGGCCCCCAGGGAATAGTCCACGGTACCTTTAATACCATCCTAAATGCTGGTAGGTTAAAGCTGGGTATTTCCCCGGATGAAGATCTAAAGGGCCGCCTCTTTGTCACCTCGGGGTTGGGGGGTATGAGTGGCGCCCAGCCCAAGGCCATAGAAATTGCCGGTGGCGTGGGTATTATAGCCGAAGTTGATTATTCCCGCCTTAAAACCCGCCATGATCAGGGTTGGGTGAAGAAGGTTTCAGCGGATTTGGCCGAAGTCTTTGCCTTGGCCCGGGAATACATGGATAAAAAGGAGCCCATGTCCATTGCCTACCACGGCAATATAGTAGACTTGTTAGAATATGCGGTAGAAAATGAAATCCATATTGATCTGTTATCAGACCAAACCTCCTGCCATGAAGCCTATGGTGGTGGCTATTGTCCCCAGGGTATTAGCTTTGCCCAACGGACCGAACTCTTGGCCACCGACCAGGACAAGTTTAAGGAATTGGTAGATAAAAGCCTCAGACGTCATTACAGGCTAATCAAAACCCTGGTAGAGCGGGGGACCTACTTCTTTGACTATGGCAACTCTTTCATGAAGGCTGTATTTGATGCCGGGGAAAAGGAAATAGCTAAAAACGGTGTTGATGAAAAAGATGGCTTTATCTTCCCCTCCTATGTGGAAGATATCATGGGCCCAGAACTCTTTGATTATGGCTATGGCCCCTTCCGCTGGGTATGCCTCAGCGGCAAGGAAGAAGATTTGATCAAGACCGACCAGGCGGCCATGGAGTGCATCGACCCCAACCGTCGGGGACAGGACCGGGACAACTATATCTGGATTAGGGATGCCCAAAAGAATAAACTGGTGGTAGGCACCCAGGCCCGGATTTTATATCAAGATGCAGAGGGCAGGATAAAAATAGCCTTGAAATTTAACGACATGGTGCGTAAAGGGGAAATAGGCCCGGTAATGCTGGGCCGGGATCACCACGATGTCAGTGGAACCGATTCCCCCTTTAGGGAGACGGCCAATATTAAGGATGGCAGCAATGTTATGGCCGACATGGCCACCCAATGCTATGCCGGCAATGCAGCCCGGGGCATGAGCCTGGTGGCCCTCCATAACGGCGGTGGGGTAGGTGTGGGTAAGGCCATCAACGGTGGCTTCGGACTGGTACTGGATGGCAGTAAGCGGACCGATGAGATAATAAAATCTGCTCTCCTTTGGGATGTAATAGGCGGTGTGGCCCGGCGCTCCTGGGCCCGGAACGAAAACTCCATTGAGACCAGTATAGAATTCAATCGCAACTATGCTGGTCAGGGGCATATTACTATTCCCTATCTTCCCACCGAAGAACTGATTGAGGAGGCGGTGGAGAGGGCCCTGAAATAAATTTATATGCTGTGTTAGTTATGTTGTTGGGGACGGGCGACCACTGGTCGCCCCTACAATCTGTAATTTGTGCTGAGGAAATGCCCTATAGTGTTCGGAACGGGCGGCCCCGGGCCACAGGAAAAGAAAATCAAAAGGAGGAAAATTATTGCGACCCATAGTAGAGTGTATTCCCAATTTTAGTGAAGGTAGAAGACCAGAGGTGGTAGAGGCCATCGCCGAGGCCATAAGAGGTCTTGAAGGTGTACGCCTTTTGGATTATTCTGCGGATCAGAACCATAACCGCAGTGTCTTTACATTTTTAGGTGGGCCCCAGGCCGTGCTGGAAGCGGCTTTTGCCGCCTGTAAAGTGGCGACAAAGTTGATTGATATGACAGTTCATAAGGGGGAGCATCCCCGGATGGGTGCCGCCGATGTCATACCCCTTGTGCCGGTAAAGGATATCGGTATTGAGGAATGTGTTCAGCTCTCCCGGGAGTTGGGGGAAAGGATAGCTAGTGAATTGAAAATCCCCGTATTTCTCTATGAAGAATCCGCCACCCGGCCGGAAAGAAAAGGCCTCCCCAATATCAGGCGGGGCCAATTTGAGGGTATGGCGGCAAAAATTAAAGAGCCGGAATGGGCTCCGGACTTTGGCCAAGCAGAAATTCACCCCACAGCCGGGGCCGTGGCCGTGGGGGCCCGGGCACCCCTGATTGCCTATAATATCAACCTGGACACACCCGATATTGAGATCGCCAACAAAATTGCCCGCCTCATTCGGGAACGAGGCGGGGGGCTAAAGAATGTGCGGGCCATCGGGGTGATGTTGGAGGATCGAAGACTGGCCCAAGTGTCCATCAACATGATAAATTATGAGCAGACGGCCCTCTACCGGGCCTTTGAAATGGTCAAATACGAGGCCCGGCGCTATGGCGTTAACATTGTGGGGAGCGAAATAATTGGCCTGACCCCCATGAAGGCCCTCATTGATGTGGCCGAGTATTACCTGCAGCTGGAGGGTTTTGAAGCTAGCAAGCAGATATTGGAAAATCATCTTTTATAAAAGCTGCTGCCCGACGATAACATATAGTGCCATCTGGCCTATCCGGGGCAAAGCGGAGGGAACGAAGCGAAGGGTTTTGGCATTGCCAATATTGCTCCTAGAACTAGGAAGGAATATTCTTAAGTGGAGGTAAATTTATGACCACTCCAGTTGATTTAGTTATCAAAAACATTGGCCTTCTGGCCACGC
>JAAYTH010000090.1 GCA_012523785.1 Bacillota bacterium
AGCCAAAATTACCCCCGCCGTGATCATTCCCTGGCCACCAAATCCACTGAGGCGAATTTCCCTTTGGCTCAACATCCCATCACTCCCTTTCCAGCCTATCAATAATACGCTGGTATTCTTCGGTATATTCCGGTCCTTCGCTGCGGTGGAGTTCACCAATTACAAACTTCCCTTCCAGTTTTTCCGGTGGAAGTTTGGCAGCAGCCTTGACGGGGACAGCATGTTCCTTCTGCCAGTTCATCATGTCAACAGCATCACCCATCCTATTCCGGCGACCATAATAGGTTGGACAATGGGTTATGACCTCAATGAAGGAAAACCCTTTGTGGGCGATTCCCTCTGCAATCAAACCAATGAGCATCTGGGTATGATATACAGTACCCCGGGCTACATAAGTACCCCCAGCAGCAGTTACTAAGTTACAGAGGTCAAAGGATTGATCAATATTGCCATAGGGAGCAGTTGTGGCCAATTTCATATGGGGTGTTAAGGGTGAATACTGCCCACTGGTCATTCCGTAAATATAGTTGTTGAAAACTACTGTGGTCAAATCAATATTTCGCCGGGCGGCATGGATGAGATGGTTACCCCCGATAGCTGCACAGTCCCCATCTCCCGTCAAGACGATAACATTTAGTTCCGGACGGGCTAACTTCACCCCGGTAGCAAAGGCCAAAGCCCGCCCGTGGGTTGTATGCAAGGTGTCAAATTTCATATAGCCCGGGGCCCGGCCAGAGCAACCAATCCCGGATATTACTGAGGTTTTACCCGGATCAAGTTTTTGTCTATCAATGGCCCTGATGACAGAACCAAGGATAATACCATGCCCACAGCCGGGACACCAGATATGGGGTAGTTTATCCATCCGGGTGTATTTGGTTAATAACTCTTTCATTGCCATCTTACTTCACCTCCTGGATCTTGGCTAATATTTCATCAGGAGTGATCAATTCCGCATCAACCCGATTCAATCTATGCACGGTAGCATTGCCGCAGGCATTGCGCTCTACCTCCAGGGCAATCTGTCCCAGATTTAGTTCCGGAACAATAATGGCATCCACCTTTTGGGCCGCTGCCTTAATTGCCTCCTCCGGGAAGGGCCAAATGGTGATGGGCCTTACCAAACCGACCTTTATGCCCTGCTCCCGGGCCAAGATAAGGGCCCTTTTGGCCGAACGGGCAACAGGACCACAGGCCACTAGAGCAAGCCGGGCATCTTCCATTTCTACTTCTTCGACCATAAGGATTTGATCAAGCCTGGACATGACCTTATTCACCAGGCGGCGCACGAGATAATCTCCATCACTGCCCCGGCCCCGGGGAAATCCAGTTTCATCATGGATCAACCCGGTCACATGGTAGCGATAGCCATCGCCAAAATTAGCCATGGGCGGTACTCCATCGGGCTCGGCCCCATAGGGCAGATACTCCTTTGGTGAAACCGTTGGCTTGGCCCGGTTCTTGATCACATATTCCCCCTTACGAGGAATGACAATTCCTTCCCGCATGTGGCCGATAATTTCGTCCATTAACAAAATAACCGGGGTCCTGAACTCCTCTGCCAAGTTAAAGGCTGTAATGGTAAGGGTTAGACTCTCTTGGACCGAGGCAGGCATGAGGGCTATAGCCGGGTGATCCCCATGGGTTCCCCAGCGGGCCTGCATAATATCAGCCTGGGAGGGTGAGGTAGGCAGACCAGTACTGGGCCCAAAACGCTGCACATTAACCACCACACAGGGAATTTCCGTGGCCGCGGCAAAGCCGATATTTTCCTGTTTTAGGGAAAATCCGGGGCCACTGGTGGCCGTCATGGCCTTGGCCCCAGTTAGGGATGCACCGGCCACGGCTGCCATACTGGCAATTTCGTCCTCCATTTGAATAAACTTACCGCCTACCCGGGGCAGGCGCTCTGCCAAACCCTCGGCTATTTCGGTAGAAGGGGTTATGGGATAACCAGCAAAAAAATTAATGCCAGCCAGCAGGGCTCCTTCCACACAGGCTTCATTTCCCGACATTAAAACAGCTTCTATTTCATTTTTCCCCATCTGTACCACCTCCTACATTTATGGCCAAGTCGGGACATCGTATCTCACACAACATACATTGAATACAATCCTCGGGACGGGCAACCAGCGGCTTATTATCCGCCGAGACATCAAATACCTTTGTGGGGCAAAAGGCAATGCAGATCCCGCACCCCTTACACCAGTCCAGATTGATATCAATCCGAACTTTTTCTTTTGTTGCCATATGCTTTCACCTCCAGGTATATCTAATTGATTCCGGAAAAATCCGGCTTCCAAAAATCAGATGTCACTTTTCCTGCAATTCCAAAATTGCCGTTTTTAAAATACCGACTGAACCCAAATCCGGGCGAAATTTTAGCTCGATAATCGGCTTTTTACCCCCCACCAGGGAAAGA
>JAAYTH010000091.1 GCA_012523785.1 Bacillota bacterium
TCCGGCGTTAGTAATCAATAATAAGTGGGGACGGGGAAGGATGCACGGAACGACGGGGGCGTCGTTCCCTACGGTTTTAGCGGTGGACATGTGGGACGGCACGGGGGCGTCGTTCCCTACGGTTTTAGCAGTGGACGTGTGGGACGGCACGGGGGCGTCGTTCCCTTTGTTAACGGCCCACGACTCCCATTCTATTTACCAGCACTTCCAGCATTTCGTCGATGGCGGTTACCATGCGGGCGGCGGCGTTGTAGGCGTGCTGGAAGCGAATCATATCGGTAATTTCTTCATCTAGGGAAACACCGGAGGCCATCTCCCGCTGGCGGTCTATGGCTCCGGTAACAAGGCCTTGGTTATCGGTCATGCGCTGGGCCTCCCGGGAGCGGATGCCCAGATCGGCGACCAGGCTATTGTAATAATCTGTCAAGGTGGTGGTAAGGGCACTGTCATCATCATCTTCCCCGGTCTTCAGGCCCCCCATGATGGGCACATGCCGCAGTTGGGCCAACCGAAGGGCATTGCTGCCATCGCCGGGGAGTTCATCAGAATCGGCGGCGGCGGCAATTAGATCGGGATTGTCAACAAGTTCCAGGTTGACAGTGATATTGCCGGGCAAAATCCCGGGGACCCCTTCATCGGCACTGATGAAAAAATCCCAGCCCTGATAATCTTCGCCTTCGGCAAGATCCAGGCCATCTAGGCCGTACCCCTCCCGGTGTATATCATTGACGGCAGTGGCCAGCTCATATACCAGGGAATCTAAATTCCCCTGGAAATTCTCCACCAGCTCCCGGGCCTCTTCAATGCCCTTTAGGGTACCGGATGAGACAATAAAATCTTCCCCATCACTCCAAATGGGGGTTAAGTTAGAATGTTCTATACTGCCTTTGGTATCTAAGGTGATGGAGCGGGTGCCTTCCACCAGGCCCCGGTTGGCGACGACCACATCGAGGGCCCCATTTTCAGCCTCGGTGGTATGGACTCCGGTCAGCTTGGCCAGCTGATCGACCAAAAGATCCCGCCGATCCCGCAGATCATTGGCCCGCTGGCCCCGGGCTTCAGCCCGGATGATCTGGGCGTTGAGGTCGGCAATCTGCCTGCCCAGGGAATTAATTTCCGTAACATGGACCTGGAGGGTCTGGTTTAGATCCTGGCGGAGCTGCTCCAACTGCATATCCAGGTGGTTGAGGGTATCGGTCAAGGCGATGCCCTGCTGCAGGACCACGGAGCGGACGGTTCTACTTTCCGGGTTTTGGGAGAGCTCCTGCCAACTGTCGAAAAAACCTTCCATAACCAGGGCCAGCCCCCCTTCCGAGGGCTCATTTATGACGACCTCCAGCTTTTGCAGGATCTCCTGGCGAACTTGCCAGCGCCCTTCTTCCTTGACTTCGGAGCGGAATTGAAAATCAAGGAAGGTATCCCGCAGGCGGCGGATGTCATCTATCTGGACCCCGGTTCCCACCTCCAGGGCTTTGCCAGCCAGGGAATAACCCAGGGTATAGGCCGGGGTAGTGGCAAATACTGCTTCCTGCCGGGAAAAGCCGGGGGTATTGGCATTGGCAATGTTATGATTGGTAGTGTTAAGGGCCAGCTGTTGGGACATCAGGGCCCGCCGGGCGGTCTCTAGGCCGGTAAAGATGCTCATGGGTCTTTTCCCCTTCCCTAGGTAATATTTACAGGTTCAGGCTTCTTCATCCAACAAATTTATGGGGGCATTGGTCAAAAGGCCCCGGGAAAATTCTATATAATCAAGGGATTGCTTGATGAGATGTTGATTGAACTGGTTTTCTTCGTGGAGGTGGCGGAGGATCTCCTTTAGTTCCCCTTCCAGTTGGGTAAAACGTTCTCGCTCCTGGTCTGTGAATTTAGCCAATAAATGATGCCGGGTGATCTTTTCCGGGGCCAGGTTTATTTTGCTGCCTATTTCCTCCAGGAGGTCCAGGCGTTCTTCCTCTAGGCGTCCTCCTTCCAAGATCAGCACCTGTTCGGCGCCGATGATTTTGTCTAATTCCTGTACCTTCCCTTCGATGAGGATATCCTTCTTGCGCCGGGCCAGGTGCAGTAGATTGCGGTAGCATTTTATTTGCCCTTCCAGATTATTCAGCAGCCCCATGTGCCCCATGGGCTCACCACCTTATATCAATTCATCAACTAGGAGCCGGGTCAGCATTTTATCGGCAACTTCTTCCCCGGAAACATTGTAGGTGCCCTCGGCAATTTTTTTCTGCACTGCTTTCACTTTCTCCGAGCGCACCTCCGGGGCCTGAAGGGCCCGTTCTTTAACAGCCTGTAGTTCCCGGGCCTCGGCAGATAAGGTAAAACTATCTTTAATTACTTTTTTATCTAGACCCGTAGCTTTACTCCGGCCCTGGGCTTCGGTTTTTTCTGTCTTAGCTAGGGAGCTGCCGTAGGCCTTGAGGACTTTCTCTAGCTGGCTGTGGGATATTATCATACCCTCACCACCTTTTCTTCTCTGTTCACTATAATCGGCAAGGGGCGGTGGATAGTTTAGCATTTAAATAAGAGATGGGGAGCCATTGGAGCCAGTTAGGCCCGGTTTACTGGCACAATTACCCCCCTTTGGCTTATTTTCTCCGTCTCTTGTCCAGCCTGTTGGCGGTGTACATGCGGCCGCCGAGGCGCCTGCTGTCTTTGCCCCTATCTTCTTCCAAATCGCGGCCAGCTAATTCCCGGCCTTTTTTCGGCGGTACTTTAAAGCTTTGGAGACATTCTTGGCAGATGCGGCCCTGGGGTATTCTTTTGCCACATATCCTACACCTGCCGATGCCGCCCGGGGTGCTATCCAGGGCTTCCAAGCGGCCTTCTCGTAAAAAGCTGAGGATTGTTTCTTTTTTTACGCCGGTTTTTTCGTACAGCTCTTCGATGTCGGCGTAGGGGTTATTCCGCAGGTATTCCCGGACCTGTTCAAATTCCTCTTCTTCTTCTGCCCGGCATTGGGGGCAGACATCGCGGCCGACATAGACAAACATTTTACCACAGCGGCGGCAGTTGCGGACTTTCATGGGGGTAAGCCTCCTTTCTATTTCGCTGGTCTGTTATTGGTTGTTGGTGGAACACACAGCATATGGGGCGTTTTAGATGCACGGAACGACGGGGGTGTCGTTCCCTATAAATTACTGCGATTTTTACCAAATAAACCCCAGGTTATCGTTCCGTACCCGAATACACTGGGAGAGTCCCATTAGCAGCCTATTTGTACCCGGCCACGGTGGCCACGGTCAGGACATAGACCCCGGCGGCACCGCCTTGCAAAAGGGCGGTGCTGCAGCCTGAGGCGGTGGCACCGGTGGTTAAGATATCATCAATCAGGAGGATGGTTTTACCCCTTAGGCGGCGGCCGGCGCGGCAGATAAAAGCATCCTTCATAA
>JAAYTH010000092.1 GCA_012523785.1 Bacillota bacterium
AATAATGGAGTAAAGTGGACAATGGTGGCCTATTATGGGCCGGTGTTACCAATAAAATACATAATATTTCTCCGACAGGATTTAGGGGTTTTGTGTGGAACTTAAGGAAGGACACCACCTAGTACAGGAGGAGATACACTGTGAGAAGAGCTAAGGGTATGTCGCTGCTGCTAATTTTACTCCTAACTGGTGCTACTATTGGCGGACTTTTGGGGGATGTCCTGGGCAGCTATTTTCCTATCCTAATTGTGGACAAGACCTTTGGTTTCAGCCCCACAACCATCGACCTGGGAATATTACAATTTACTTTGGGTTTTATCTTTCGCCTCAATTTGGCTGGGGTTATTGGGCTTCTCCTGGGATATTTGTTGTATCGCAGACTCTAATGCCGAGGGGCAGTTAAATTGTTTGCATTTTCCGATCTCCTTTTCCCACTGCGGTATTGCCGACATTTGCCCTAATAAATAAACCTTATTTATAAAGGAGTGCTAAAATGATCCCATTGGTATTGGCTTCTGCATCCCCACGCCGCCGCCGATTATTGGAACAGATCGGGCTATCTTTTCGTATAGTCCCCGCCAGGGTACCTGAGGCCCTAGCCCGGGACTGTCATCCTATTGTGGGGGTAATGGAGGTGGCAAACCGGAAGGCCGCGGAGGTTGCCCGGCGGGAATCTGCCGGATTGATCTTAGGGGCCGATACCATTGTGCTTTTGGAGGGGGAAGTACTGGGAAAGCCGGCCGGGCACCGGGAAGCCACTGCCATGTTGACCAGGCTGGAGGGTAAGAAACATGAGGTAATTACTGGTGTGGCCCTGCGGGATGCTGCCACCGGTAGGTGCTTGTTGGAGTATGAGGCCACATCGGTACAGATGCGGTCCTTGACACCGGAGGAGATCGAAAATTATGTCGCCACCGGAGAGCCCTTAGATAAGGCTGGTGCCTATGGAATTCAGGGCCGGGGGGCTTTGCTGATAAGAGGGATTGAGGGCTGTTACTTCAATGTGGTGGGTTTGCCCTTGGCCAGGGTGGCTAGAATGTTGGAGTGTTTTGGTTTTGATCTTTGGTCCGATAAGGGGAGGTATGAAAATGCACCCGGAGTATCACTTGACCATTAAGGACTTACCACTGGATAGCCGACCGCGGGAGCGGCTGATCAAGATGGGGGCCCAGGCCCTTTCCAATGCTGAACTTCTGGCCCTGCTTTTGGGTACCGGTTCCCGCATGGAAACGGCCCTGCAGTTGGCCCAGCGCCTTTTGGCCGGGGAAGCCTTAGGTTGGCATGCCAGTGGGCTGCGGGGGCTTTTAGATGCCGGGGTGGAAGAATTAAGTAAAATCCATGGGATAGGAGAGGCCAAGGCTACCCGGATCAAGGCCGCTTTGGAACTGGGACGAAGACTTATTGCCGAGACTCCCGACAGCAGGCCGACAATTAAGTCGCCCCGGGAGGCTGCGGGCCTGGTCATGGAGGAGATGCGTTATTTGGATCGGGAGGAATTCCGTCTCTTACTCCTTTCCACAAAGAATCATGTAATCGCCGTGGAAACAGATTTTGTCGGAAGTCTTAATTCTTCTTTGGTCCATCCCCGGGAACTATTTCGTACCTGCATTCGGCGGAGTGCCGCCGCAGTTATTATGGTCCATAACCACCCCAGTGGTGATCCGACTCCCAGCCAGGAAGATATCCAATTGACCCGACGTTTAATTGATGCCGGCACCCTTTTGGGTATAGATGTTCTAGATCATCTGATAATAGGTGATGGGGTTTTTATCAGCATGAAAGAAAAGGGAATAATATAGATAGGGAAAAACTGGTTATAATAAATATTGAGATCTGCATAAGGGCGGGAATAGCCCGATTTCGACTGGGAGGGTGAATTTAAAACTGTATAGTATTAACTGTTTATTTGTATTAACAAAGGCATTTAACACGCGACAGGAAAAGGGGGATGGGCTATGGCACTCGGTTTTATTTTGAACCGGTTTTCCCGGAACATGGGGATCGATCTAGGAACTGCCAACACCCTTGTTAGTGTAAGGGGCAAGGGTGTAATACTGCAGGAACCTTCTGTGGTGGCCATACAAAGGGATACAGGATCTATAATGGCAGTAGGGGAAGAAGCTAAACGGATGATAGGCCGAACACCGGGAAACATTATTGCAATTCGCCCCATGCAGGACGGTGTTATTGCTGACTTTGATGTGACCCAGGCCATGTTACGGCATTTTATAAAAAAGGCCGGCTGGCGCAGTTTGGTAAAGCCCCGGGTGATTGTGAGCATACCCTCCGGAGTGACAGAGGTGGAAAAGAGGGCGGTTCTGGATGCTATATTACAGGCCGGGGGAAGGGAAGCCCACCTGCTGGAGGAGCCCATGGCTGCGGCCATTGGGGCGGGACTACCGGTGTATGAACCGACGGGTAACATGGTGGTGGATATCGGGGGGGGGACTACGGAAGTTGCGGTAATTTCCTTGGGGGGCATTGTGACCAGCCGTTCTATACGAATCGGTGGGGATGAAATGGATGAGGCCATTGTCAATTATATCAAGCGGTCTTACAACCTTATGATCGGGGAGCGGACGGCAGAGGAGATCAAGATCTATTTGGCTTCCGCCTACAAACCCTCTGATTCCAAGAAAGAAGAGACCTATGAGGTAAGGGGACGGGACCTGGTCACCGGTTTACCCAAGACCTTGACTATTAGTGATGGGGAAGTGCGGGAAGCCCTATCTGAACCCATCGCCAACATTATCGAAGCTGTCAAGGTTACCCTGGAAAAAACCCCCCCCGAATTGGCTGCAGATATCATGGATCGGGGTATAGTGATGGCCGGTGGCGGCTCGTTGTTAAAAAACTTCGATCTACTGCTATCCAAGGAAACCGGCATGCCGGTTTATCTGGCAGAAGATCCCCTTACCTGTGTGGTTTTGGGGACGGGAAAGGCTTTGGAGGAAATTGATAATTTAAGGCGAGCCCTTATTTCATCCCGTAGAAAATAGATTGTTGGGAACCACCTGGCAGTATTTGCGAGGCATACATGGTCAGGTTCTCCGCTATACCATCAATTTCCCCGATTGTCATCCTCCCGATCCGGAATAAAACGGCGGGAGCGTGGCGCGGGGAGGACAAGGGCGGTGAGCCCTTTCTAGTCTAATGCCAAAGCTCCTTGCTTTCACCCCGGATGGCATTGGAGGTTACCGCCGGGCAGTTACGATTGTTATTATTATATGGCCCATGGCCAAGGTTTTGGGAGAGGGTGATACCCTTTGGGCTGGTGGCAGAGATACCGGAGGTTTCTTCAGCTTGCTATGGCTGTGATCCTCATTATCACAGCCATCAGTTTTGTAAATAAGGAAAAGGGCCGCTATAAGTTGCCGGAAACAGTATTGGGAGCCGCCCTGGGGCCGGTGCAGGGAATTGTGCAGGGCCTTTCCAACCGGTTGAAGGGCACCCTGGAAGGTATTGCTGAATTAAAGCACCTCCGGGAAAAAAACCGCCTCCTTAAGGAGGAATTGGAGCAAAAGGAATTTATGTACAGCCTCCTGCTGGAATTAAAGGCGGAGAATGCCCGCCTGCTAAAATTGCTTGACCTGCGGGAAATGATACCGGAATTTGAAACCATAGCGGCCCGGGTCATTGCCCGGGAGCCGAGCAATTGGTACAATGCCATCACCATCAATGTTGGTTCCCGGCAGGGTATAGAGGTTGACATGCCGGTGATAACTCACCGGGGCCTGGTGGGGCGTGTCATGTCCGTGGACCGCAGCCAAGCCCAAGTCCTTCTCCTTTTAGACCAGCGCAGTTCTGTGGGGGGGATGATCCAGAAAACCAGGGAACCAGGAATTGTCAAAGGCTTTGCCGGTGAAGAAGAAAACCTACGCCTGCTTTACCTACCCCGGGAGGCGAAGATACGGGCTGGGGACAGTGTGGTTACATCGGGTTTGGGGGGGATTTTCCCCAAGGGCCTAAAAATCGGTTCTGTCATCGAAGTTAAGGCTGAGGAATATGGCTTGTCCCAGTATGCCGTCATCGAGGCTGCTGCTGATTTTCATCACCTGGAAGAAGTGCTGGTTATTCTAGCGGGTGAAGGTGAGGAAGAGGTAGAATGAGGAAATTGGATTACGGGGTGCTGGTGTTGCTGGTTCTTTTCTGCTTGATCCTCCAATCTACCCTCTTGGCTACTTTTTCGCCCGGGGGGCTCATTCCCGATTTGATATTGATCTTTGTTGTTTCTACTGCCCTCATAAGGGGCTCCACCGATGGGGCGCTGTGGGGTTTCTTTGCTGGTCTGGGTCTGGATTTAATCTCTAGCGGTTTTCTAGGTTTTCATAGCCTGCTGAAGATGGTGTTGGGTTTTTTCATCGGCTTATTGGAGGAAAAAATATTTAAGGATAACCTGCTGCTGCCGGCAATTGTTCTCTTTGCTGCTACTGTTATTCACGAGTTATTATTTCTTACGGTGGCGGCCTCCTATAGACAGCTGGAAGTTCGATTATTACCGGTGCTGTCCACAATTATTTTTCCCCTTTCTCTCTACAACGCCCTTCTGGCCCCCTTCTTTTATGCTAAATTACTGGGTTGGTACCGGAGCCGTTCCCGCTATCAAGGGGAGGGGAGGCGTATATAATGCAGCAAAAAAAGCAATCCCTAGAGCGTAAACTGGAAAAACGCCTGTATATTTTCACCATGGCAATATTTCTTGTCTTTGCACTGCTGCTGGGGAGATTGGGATATCTGCAATTGGTGCAGGGTGAAGAATATGAAAGGCTTGCTGCCGGCAATCGGATCCGTATCCTGCCCCTTCAATCCCCCCGGGGGGAGGTTCTCGATCGGAATGGGCGGGTTTTGGTAGCCAACCGATTGGCCCCCACCGTCAGTGTCATTCCCATGGATTTACAAGAACAAGAGGATCCCCAGGCGGTTTTGGAACGGCTGGGTGAGCTTTTGGGTTTTGATGTAGTACAGCAATTTCAGGATACTATTGAGAAGAAAAAAGCCCGGAAGGAATTCCGCCTTTTTGAACCCATCAGGGTGGCCACAGATGTTGATATTGGTACCCTAACGGCCATCGAAGAACACCTTATGGAACTTCCGGGAATTGTTATTGAAGAACAGCCAGTGCGGGATTATGTAATGGGGGAAATAGGGGCCCATATTTTCGGCTATGTCCGGGAGATCAGCCGGGAGGAGTTGGAAGAATGGCGGGATAAGGGCTACCGTATGGGGGATTTGGTGGGAAAAACTGGCCTGGAACGGGTTTTTGACCAGGACCTCCGGGGGGAAGCCGGTGGCCGCCGGGTAGAGGTGGATGCCGTCGGTCATCCCATTCGGGATCAGGGTAAAAAGGCCCCCATCAAGGGTAATAGTCTGCAGCTGACCATTGATGTGGAAATTCAGGCTGTGGCGACCAGGATACTGCAGGAAAATCTGGAACGCCTGCAAACATTGCCCTACAAGCCCATGGTAAATGCTGTAGCCGGGGCGGTTGTGGTACTGGACGTCAACAGTGGGGCGGTGCGGGCCCTGGTCAGTGAACCGGGATATGATCCTAATATTTTTGTCGGAGAAAAGTTATCTGATGCCCAATGGCAAGAACTGAATGATCCAATCTTGAAACCACAGTTGAACCGTGTCCTCCGGGGTGAATACCCGTCCGGTTCTACCTTTAAGATGATTACGGCCATCGCGGGTCTGGAAAAGGGAATTATTACTCCCGAGGACACCATTAATTGTACTGGTTTTTATTGGCGAGTGGAGCCCAAGCGCTGTTGGAATTGGGACCGGGGTGGACATGGACGGGTCAATTTGAAACGAGCCATTGCTGAATCCTGCAACATTTATTTTTACGATTTGGGCTATCGCACAGGTATTCAGGCTTTGACGGAATATGCCGATCTTTTTGGCATGGGTAAACCTACTGGTATTGATCTTCATCCCGGGGAAAAGGGCGGCTTTTTGGCTACTCCTGAATGGCGAAACGAGCAATTTGGAGAGCCGTGGCAGCCGGGTGAAACCTTGAGTGCGGCCATTGGACAGGGCTTTTCTACCTGTACGCCCCTGCAGATGGCCAACTATGTGGCCATGATTGCCAATGGCGGTATCCGCTACCGCCCTTACTTGGTGGATAAGGTAATTTCTCCGGAGGGTGAAGTGGTAAAAGACTTTGCTCCGGAAATATTGGACCGGCTTGCAGTGGCCCCGGAAACCCTGGCCTCGGTGCGGGAAGGGATGGGGGCTGTTGTAGAACCCCGGGGGACTGGTTACGGCACCTTTGCCAATAGCCCACTAGCGGTGGCGGGCAAGACCGGGACGGCGGAAAATCCCCATGGGGACAGCCACGGTTGGTTTGTCGGTTTTGCCCCGGCCCGGGAGCCGGAGATCGTTGTTGCCGTCCTCATAGAGCAAGGGGGCGGTGGAAGCAGCGCAGCGGCCCCGGTAGCCCGGGATATCTTTGCAGCAATTTACCCGGAATCTCAACAGGATTTGTTTCTCCCCGATTCTGGATTCTGACCAGTAGGCTTGGAGATGACAGATCATGTCGCAAGAAGGCTGAAAGGCTGGGTTTTCCTGGCCTTTTTTATTTGGGCCAGGCAGGATTTGCCTCCTTGATCACGAAAGTAATATTAGTTCATAGGAATAATCTTACAGGACACTAAAAGAGAGGGAACTGCATGAATAGACCGGCTGTAGTATTTAAAGGAACTATGGATGGATTAGTGATTGTCCTCGACGAAGAATCTGAACTGCCACGGATTATGAATTGCCTGGCGGAGAAGTTGGATAGGGCCAGGCATTTTTTGCAGGGGGCCCGGGTGTATGTGGAGCTGGGGGAAAGGGATTTTAATCTAGACCAGGCGAAGGAACTGGCTAAATTGCTCCAGAGTCGGAGGGGGCTCCAAATGATGGGTTTTTTGAGGAATAAACAGAGGGTGAAGGCATTGGATAGGGCCATAACAAATAGCATTCCTTCCGGGGCGGGCCAGGACGGGAGTGGGAAACCGGCGGGCAAAGTTAAAAATGAAAAGTTGGAGCAGGCACTAGCCGGCGGTGGTAAGGATACAGTTTGGCACAGCACAAAGACCGAAGGTTACACGCTTTTTATACATCACACCCTTCGTTCCGGTCAATCGGTACGCTACGAAGGGAACGTTGTAATTATAGGCGATGTCAACCCCGGAGCAGAGGTGATTGCCGGGGGAAATGTGGTGGTGATGGGAGCACTGCGGGGTATGGCCCATGCCGGGGCAGCCGGTGATCTTACGGCTATAGTGGCGGCACAGTGGCTCCAGCCAACACAACTTAGAATAGCTAATGTTTTTACCCGCTCCCCCGATGGGGACCTGCCTATCCCGGAAACACCTGAAGTGGCCCTGTTGCAGGAGGGCACCATTGTAATTGACCGGTATTTTACCCTGGGTGAAAGATTGCGTTCTGGCACCCAAGATCCAAATGAGGAAGAAAGGGAGGAATGGCAATGGGCCAAGTGATCGTTATTACTTCTGGTAAAGGAGGGGTAGGGAAAACCACAACTGCCGCCAACCTAGGTACAGCGCTGGCCCTGGTGGGGAATAAAGTGGTACTCATAGATGCCGATATCGGGTTGCGGAATTTAGATGTGGTCATGGGCTTGGAAAACAGGATCGTCTATGACCTGGTGGATGTGACCAGTGGTGTCTGTCGGTTGCGGCAGGGCCTGATCAAGGATAAGCGCTTTAATGACACCCTTTTTCTCTTGGCCGCCGCCCAAACCAAGGATAAAACCGCGGTGTCACCGGAACAGATGAATGAACTTTGCCAGCGGTTAAAAGAGAAGTTTGACTATATTTTAATTGACTCGCCAGCGGGGATCGAACGGGGGTTTCAAAATGCCATCAGTGGTGCAGACCAGGCCCTGGTTGTTACCACCCCGGAAATTTCGGCCGTTCGGGATGCAGATCGTATTATCGGTTCGTTGGAAGCGGCGGGAAAGG
>JAAYTH010000093.1 GCA_012523785.1 Bacillota bacterium
CTGCCGACTGAGCTAATGGCCCCTAAAGGCTTTCTACGGAATATAATGATACTATAATTTTTCTGGCGTGTCAAGTAAGTTGAAGGGGTTAAAAAGGGAAAAAACAGCCGCCGCTAGGCTTCGCGGCGCAAAATTTCCCGGGCGGCGACAACACCGGCGGCGGAGGCCTGGATCAATCCCCGGGTCACACCGGCACCATCCCCGGCGGCAAAAAGATTTGCCACTTGGGATTCTAAAACCCGGCTCAACTTCAAGCGGGAGGAATAAAACTTGGCCTCTATCCCATAAAGTAGGGTGTGGCGGGAATTGGCTCCCGGTGCCACCACATCCAGGGCCTCTAGCATTTCCAGGATGCTCACCAGGTGCCGGTAAGGTAGGACCAGGCTCAGATCACCCGGGGTAGCATCCTTAAGGGTCGGCTCCACCATTCCCCGCTCAATCCGCTCGGCTGTGGAGCGCCTCCCGGACAGCAGATCCCCCAGGCGCTGGACTATAACCCCACCTCCCAGCAAATTCGCCAGGCTGGCAATGTGTTTTCCGTAGGATATGGGTTCCTTGAAGGGCTCCGTAAAGGTCTTACTCACCAAGAGGGCAAAGTTGGTGTTATTTGTTTTCTTTTGGGCGTAACTATGGCCATTTACCGTCAAAAGCCCGAAGTTGTTTTCCACAACTACTTCTCCGTGGGGACTCATGCAAAAGGTCCGCACCCGGTCATCGAAAAACTTGGAATGGAAGATAAACTTTGATTCATAGACAACATCGGTTATATGATCGAAAATCGGGGCGGGAAGTTCTACCCGCACGCCGATATCGACGGGATTGATTTTAGTTTTTAAACCCAGCCGCAGGGCCTCCCGGGCGAACCATTCGGAACCTTCCCTCCCCGGGGCGGTGATGACATATTTGCATGGGATTTTGGCCCCGCCTTCGATCTCCACCCCAGCCACGGAGCCATTTTCCACCAGGATATGTTCCACTTTGGTACTGGTTCGTATTTCTACCCGTTCACCCAGATAATCCCGCATGTCCTTTAGAATTTCATGGCATTTATCGGTCCCCAGATGCCGGATGGGAGCCGGAATTAAGGCCAGGTCGGCCCGGGCTGCCTGACGCTGGATATCGCGAATTTCATCAAGGTCAGTACCATAGGTTTTTTCCGGGGCACCGAAACGACAGTATATATCGTCGGCATAATCTATGAGTTTCTGCACTTCAGATTTACCTTGATATTCATCGAGCCAGCCGCCAAACTCAGTAGTCAAAGTTAATTTGCCATCACTAAAGGCCCCGGCGCCACCCCAGCCGCTGACAATGGAACAATTGGAACAATGATAGCATTGTTCCTCACCCTTGCGGGGGCAATGACGTTGGGTTATATTTTTGCCCTTTTCCAGGATCAGTATCTTGTATTTGTTTTCCGCCGCCAATTCCAAGGCGGCAAAAATGCCGGCCGGGCCAGCACCTACTATAATGATATCATAATTACCCATCTTGTTGCCCCTTTCAATGTTGGCTTATCTGGCTCCTTTTAGTGGTAATGATTCTACATTCCGGCCCTTGCGCATTTCTGCGGCAATCTTTTCCCGGTAGTCTTCCCCATCCAGGGGCAAAACATCACCACTCATCTCCAACAATCGCCCCACAACCTTCTCCCCCAGGCGCTCTTCTATCCAGCTAATAGTCCGGTTGGTGGTAATTATGACCGGATTTTCATCTTCATAGCGGGCATTGATAATTTCATACAGTTTTCCCCGCTCCCATTCGGTGAAACGTTCCGTTGCAGCCAGATCATCCAGGATCAGTAGATCAGTTTCCTTCACCACCTCTAGTAGGTCCCTTTCCCTTTTATCACTGCGCTCATAGCTGTCCCGGATTTCGTTGAGAAGTTCAATGACAACCACAAAGATGCCATCAAAGCCCTGCCGCAGCACTTCTTGGAGTATGGCTGCCGCCAGATGGGTTTTCCCCCGGCCCACATCACCCAGGAGAACTAGGCTTTTTCCCCTTTGCCGGTAGGAGGCAAAGTTTTCGGCATAATCCCGGGCCGCTTCGTAGGCAATTTTATTTCCCGGTGCCACCTGGAAATTAGCAAAGGTACGCTTGCGAAATTTCCGCCGCAGCCGGGCTGAGGCCAGTTTTTTCTCCCAGCCCCGGCGCCGGCCCAATTGCTGCCTTTGTTGGACACAGGCACAGGGCCGGGTTAAGATTTCATTGTCTTCCCGATAGTAGAGTTTTTCCAAGTCTTTGCAACGGTTGCAGTAATAGCTACCGGCGGGGTAAAGACGATATTGGACTTGGCCGTCCATCTCGAATTTAACATGATGTTCTTTCCTAGGGTCGGGGAGGGTTCCCTCTTGGAGGGCCAAGCGCTCTTTTTTTATATCTTCCACCCGCCGCCGGATTGTCTGGAAAAGCTGGGAAAAGTCCTGATCTTTATCGGCGACGGTAGTAATGATAGTACCGATCCTTTGTAAAGTCAAGTGGTCCTTCATCCTTTCTATGCCACCCCATCTCCTTTGATAGGTGCTGGTCAACGGTAAAGCCTGCCTCTTCAATCTTGGCCAGGGCCCAGCGGGGCACCCCTTTTTCCAACCAGTTGAGGGCAGTTCGTTCTAAAAAGGTGAGGGAACGTCCATCGGCCCCTAGGCAATACTGGATGGCTGTTTTCAAAATCCGCTTTTCCCCTTCGCTGCGGCAATCAGCGGGGAGGGCCAGGAGCCGATCGTAGGTTAGGGGTTGAACGGCAACCAATTTTTGCTGTAAGTATTGGACTAGGAGTTCCCTTAACTCTTTATCAAGTTGAGCTTCCGGGGCTGTCACGGCGGACCCTCCTTCTAAAATTTCCCCCTCCAGATAGATCAATTCTCCATGGGGCCGCTTATTTCCTCCCTGGCCGGCATGGGGTCAATAGGGGCAAAAAAAAGCGCCTGGCTGGGCCAAGCGGTAATTTAGGCCTCTTCTGGCCTAAAACTCAAATCGCGAAAACGCATAATATTTTTGAGAAAGGCCAACTGTATCAGCCCGGTGGGGCCGTTGCGCTGTTTGCCGATAATAATTTCCGAAATGCCTTTTTTATCCGAAGCGGGATTATAGTATTCATCCCGATAGATGAGGGCCACCACATCGGCATCCTGCTCGATGGCCCCGGATTCCCGCAGGTCGGAGAGAACAGGCCGCTTGTCTTGTCGCTGTTCTACAGCCCGGCTGAGTTGGGAAAGGGCCACCACCGGGACCATTAGTTCCCGGGCCAAGGCCTTCAAGCCCCGGGATATTTCTGTGATCTCCTGTTGGCGGCTATCAAAGGCACGCCGGCCGTCCAGCAGCTGCAGATAATCAACTATAATGAGGGCCTGCCCCTGTTCCTGCACCAGGCGTCGGGCCTTGGCCCGGATATCCATTACTGTCATGATGGGGGAATCATCAATATAAATAGGGGCTTCACTGTACCGGGCCATGGCTGCGGTTAAAAGCAGCCAATCTTCTTCATCCAAAAACCCCGTCCGTAGCTTTTGCCCATCTATTCCGGCCTCACTGCACAACAGCCGTTGGATTAACTGTTCCCGGGACATTTCCAGACTAAAAATGGCCACCGGAAGTTTTTCCTCCAGGGCCACGTGTTGAGCCACATTAAGGGCAAAACTAGTTTTACCCATGGAGGGCCTGCCGGCAATTACAATTAAATCAGAGGGCTGCAGCCCGGCGGTAAGGAGATCCAGGTCCTTAAATCCGGTGGGAATTCCCGTTAAACCACCTTTATTTTGATACAAATATTCAATCCGGTCGTAGGCATCGGAAATGATATCCTTGACTTGGACAAAACCGGAAGTGTCCCGGTACTGGGATACCCGCAAAATAATCTGTTCTGCCTCATCAAGAATGGCCGCAGCATCATCGGCAGCCTCATAGCTGTTTTGGATAATCCGGGTGGCCTCCTGGATCAGGCGCCGTAGGATAGATTTATCTTCAACTATACGGGCATAGTGTTCCACATTGGCAGCCGTGGGCACACTTTCGGCCAAGGTGGTTATAAAGCCCAAGCCCCCGGCTTTTTCCAGCCAGTCCCGCCGGCGCAGGGCCTCGGTTACCGTCACCAGGTCCGCCGGCCGGCCCTCTTCTTCCAGGTCCAAAATAGCCTGGAAGATATAACGATGGGCATCCCGATAAAAATCCTCCGGCTGCAGAATTTCCGCTGCTGTAAGGACCGCCTCCCGCTCCAGGAACATTGCCCCCAGCACCGATTGTTCCGCCTCTAAATTAAAGGGTGGTACCCGATCAAAAATAGTGCTCATTGGTCCTCCTTTGCCCATACATGTTCCAGGATATCCTCCACTGTATCCACCAAAACCACCTCAACTCCCCCCTTGTCCAGCGGAATATCGGCCCTGTTTTCCCGCGGCAGGATGATCTTTTTCATGCCCGCCTGCCGGGCACCATATATTTTCTCCGGTATACCCCCCACTTCTTTGACCCGCCCTTGTATGGAGAGCTCACCGCTGACGGCCACATCTTGGCGCAGGGCCCCTTCCTTGATGGCACTGTAAAGGGCTAGGAAAATAACAGCCCCGGCCGAGGGGCCATCTACCTGGCCACCCCCAATAACATTGACATGGAGGTCATAGTTACCTATTTCTTCACCGCTTATCCGGCGGATGACGGCTGCAGCATTAAAAACAGAATCCTTGGCCATGGAGCCGGCTGTATCGTTAAACCGTATCTTACCCTGTCCCGGCTCCAGGGCCGGAAAGGCCGCCGCCTCCACCTCCAATACCATACCCAGAAATCGGTTCACCCCCAGGCCAAAGGCCCGTCCGACCTCTGGGCGGGGGGAGGCCTTGGTAGTTAAGGGTGAAAGGCGCCGCATCTGCAAAACCTGCCGGGCCTGTCTTATACCAATTACGGGGGGTTTATCCTGCCCCCGTCTCCCTTGCTGTTGTAGGGTTAGCCCGTAGGCGTCGGCCAACACATTGACGGCCTGCCGGGCCTCTATGGTGCTGGCAGCTATTAGCTCCACGGCGGGACGGGTGATCCTAACCCGGAGGCGTTCTGCCGCCTCCCGCACTATTTTCCTAATATCCTTCCCGGTCAGGGGAGAAAAAAAGACTTCCGCACAGCGGGAGCGGATGGCCGGATTTATTTCCTCCGGGTCCCGGGTGGTGGCACCAATGAGGATAAAATCCGCCGGGGCCCCGGCACTAAAGAGCCTTTTAATATACTTGGGTACCCGGGGATCATCGGGATCGTAATAGGAGGAATCAAAGCTAACCCTCTTATCCTCCAGTACCTTGAGGAGTTTGCCCTGGAGCAGGGGATCAAGCTCCCCGATCTCGTCGATGAAGAGGACGCCACCGTGGGCATCAGACACCAGGCCCAGCTTTGGTTCCGGGACACCGCCCTCGGCAAAATCCCGCCGGGCCCCCTGGTAAATAGGATCGTGTACTGAGCCCAAGAGGGGGTTGGTGATTTCCCGGGGATCCCAGCGGAGGGTGGTCCCATCCACTTCCACAAAGGGGGCCCCTTCGCCGAAGGGAGTGTACTGTCTTTTTTTCGCCTCCGTCAAAGCCAAGCGGGCGGCGGTGGTCTTACCCACTCCGGGAGGGCCGTATAGGATCACATGCTGGGGAAAGGGTGAGGCAATTTTGGCCAGGAGGGCCTCCAAGGCCTGGGCTTGTCCCACCACCTCTTTTAAATGGCGGGGGCGTAAGGCCTCCCGGACCGGGACAGAAAGCCCCACCTGCTCCATTTTCTCCAAAAGGGCGTATTTTTTTAGGGTGCTGGCATTTTCAACGGTGGTCTCTCTATTTAGAATCTGCAATTTTATATCTTCCAGGTATCGTTCATGCTGTTCCTGCACCTTGAGGGCCACCTTCTCCTCCAGCTGCCCCTCCACAGCCCGGCGGGCCAATTGGTCCGCCAGGGTTTCTTCAATTTCAGCTAAAATGCGGGGAAAATCCCTTTCCTGGGGAAGTTCCACCAGGCTGTCATCCTCAAAAACGAGACGTTGGAGGGCCAGGAGCCTTTCCGGTGGCTGTCCGGTGCGCATCAATTTAAGGGCATTATACTTTTTCGCCCGGGTCAGGAGCTGGTCTCGGCCATAAAGATTTGTCAATAGCCCAAAAAGGATGGTAACCTGACGCTGCCACCGGGCTTTGCCAGAGGGTTCTTCTTCAGTTTCTGCAAAAATAAGGGTGTGGGATTCCTTCATGAAAATAAATACTCCTTTCCGATCCGGGGACGGGCGGCCACCGGCCGCCCCTGCAAAATGGGGTTTTTTGTCTTAGTACCCCTGCCCGGGTGTGGGCGGAGATGGAAACCCGCCCCTAGGCCTTGGCTTCTACCTTTACTATCACTTCTACGGTAAAATCCCGGTGGAGCCTGATGGGAATGGTATGTTCCCCCAGGGCCTTGAGGGGTTCCTTTAGCTCTATCTTGCGCCGGTCAATCTGGACCCCCAGATCTGCAGCCAGTGTGTGGGCAATATCTTGCCCGGTAATGGAACCAAAGAGCCGGCCCCCTTCCCCGGCCTTGGCCTGGACAACGATAGTCTTATGCCGGAGCCGGTCGGCCAATTCCTTGGCCCGGGCCTCCTCTTGGGCCTCCCGGCCTGCTTGACGTTTCCTTCTTTTCTCCAGCTCCTTGAGATTGGCCGGGTTAGCCTCTATAACCAAACCTCTAGGAATTAAGTAATTGCGGGCATAACCATCGGCCACCTCGGCCACATCATCCTTTTTGCCCAGTTTCTTTATGTCTTCTATTAATATGACCTTCATTTTTCCGCCTCCTTGGCAAAATACTCCCGAATTAACTTCAATACCTTGCTCCGGGCTTTGGAAAGGCTTGTTCCCTTTAGCTGGGCACCGGCGGTGGTCATATGGCCACCACCCCCCAGTTCCTCCATCAGTACCTGGACATTGATATCTCCCCGGGAACGGGCACTGATGACAACCCCCTCCGGGGTGGGGCAGAGCACAAAGGATGCCTCAAAGTCTTCAATGGTCAAGAGGGCATCGGCCGTTTGGGCCGCCAATAGTTGGCCCCTTTCTCCCCCCTGGGGAACCTGGGCCAGGGCAATTTTTCCATAGAAAACTTCCGCCTCCTTGATAACCTGGGCCCGGCTGATAAAGGTTTCCCAATCATCCTGCAAAACCCGCTGTACTGTCTCCTGATCAGCCCCGGAACGCCGCAGGAAGGCAGCTGCTTCAAAGGTCCTGACCCCGGCCTGGTGGGTAAAATTCTTGGTGTCGACGGTAATACCAGCCAGGAGGGCCGTTGCTTCCGGGGGGGTAATTTCAATATTTTCCCCCAGGTATTGAAGAAGTTCTGTCACCAATTCACTGGCCGAGGAAGCATAGGTTTCCAAATAGACCAGGGTGGGATCTGCAATAAATTCTTCCCCCCGGCGGTGGTGATCTATTACCACCACCTTATCGGTCCCGGCCAAAAGGGCCGGTGCCGAGACCAGGGAGGGCTTATGGGTGTCAAGTACCACCAGGAGGGTTTCAGGGGTAATAATCTCCCGGGCTTCACCTTCGGCGAGGAAAAGCCCCTGATAGCCCCCCTCATCCCTTAGATACTGCACCATTTTATCCACGGCCGGGTTGATTTCCTCCAAAACAATATGCACATCTTTTCCCAAAGAACGGGCTGCCAGGGCCACCCCCGTCGATGAACCGAGGCTGTCCATATCGGCGAATTGATGCCCCATGATCATAACCTGATCCGATTGCTCCATGAGTTCCCGCAGGGCATGGGCAATAACCCGGGCCTTGACTTTGGTTCTTTTTTCCAGGGCCTTGGTCTTGCCCCCAAAAAAATAAAAACCTTCCGGATCCCGCACCACCACCTGATCGCCCCCCCGCCCCAGGGCCAAATCCAATGCCGCCCGGGCCAGGGAACCCAGTTCTTGTGGGTGGGAGCCATCCCGGCCAAATCCACAGCTTAAGGTTACCGGCAGCTTATTGCCCATCTCGATTTCCTTTACCCGGTCCAGGATGGGGAATTTTTCCTCCTGACTGGCTACTAATTGGGACTGCTCCAGCAGGACCAGGTAGCGATCCTGGCTGTACTGCTGTAAAAGGCCCTTTTTCCTGGCGACCCAATCGGCCAAGACCCCCTCGATGGCCGCCGTCAGCAGGGGGCGTTCATGGGTTAAGACGGATTTTAGTACTTCCTCATAATTATCAACCTGGATCAGTCCCACACAGAGGGCCCCAAGGGTAGAATAGTCGGACGGTACTGCCTGGGATCCTTTCATGCTTTTAACCTCCCGGAAACCTAACTCTTAAGCTGGCGCAGGTTAAACACTAGGTCAATAATTCCTAGGAAAGACAGCAGGGACGAAAAAAAAGGATTGAAAAGTACGATAATGGTGGCTAGCACTACCAAGGCAGTGGGTAAACGATAGCGCCGCAGTAAATGATGAACCACCGACAGCCCCGCCAAGAGCAGGATTAAATTGAAGATAACCTGGATGTTCATACCTATTTCCAAGAGCAGACCCTCACCATAGTAGTTTCCCCCCAAAACGAAGACTATGCCCACCAGATAGCCCCACAATAAATTACGGGGAAAGCGCCAGCTGTGAAAGGGGGGGAAACCGGGCACCTTCTGGCCCAATTTGCCCAGGACCACCCGGGCAACGGAAAAGTTGATAAAGGCTGTGCCCACGCTTCCCAAGAGTAGGGTAGCCGGTAGAAGGTAGCGGAACATCTCCACCATCTTTAGGTATTGTTCCTGCATTTGGGCTAATTGTTCCGGGGCAATGCCCAGGCCTTCGTAGAATTCCAGCACCTGGGCACTGGATTCGGCCATCAACAACTGCCCTTCGGAAAAGGGGTTGACACCCAGCAGGAAAAAAGAAAGCAAAAATAAAAGTAGGGTAGATATCAGTACTGTTATGGTCCCCACTCCCAAGGTCTGCAGGGCAGGCCACTGGCGGCGAAAACAATAGCCCAGGGCCAACCCCAAAAAACCCAGCCAAAGAAGTAGGGAACCGGCGGTAATGGGGTGGGTCAAGATACTGACGATAAGACCGGCCGTCAGCATGGCCAATACGCTGGTGCGCAGTCCATGCCTAACCCCTAAAAGGGTAATGGGTACCGGCCAAATAAATAAGGTTATCATGCCTAGAATGGGTAAATAGATTGTGGGCAAGAGTAAAATGACTGTAAGGGCAGCCAACATGGCCGCCTCCACCATTGATTTGGTTTTTTCCCGTGACACCAACTTCACCCCTTCGTTGGGGACAAATAGATACCAAGTATGGAAAGATTACCGGCGGTTTGCCACCGCTACACTATTCTCTGCCCCCAGTGTGATCTCCTGCCGCTGCCAGCACTTCCCATACCAAGTGGAAGTAATTATTTCTCCCGAACTATTCGGCAACAACTCTTCGTGCCCTCCCGCCTGTCCAGAGCAAAGCAGAGGAGGCGAAGCGAAGGATCTGAGGTACATAGATCCTAGAGATCCTAGGGCACTGTCCTCGGGATGACAACTAGGATCTTTTGCCATGTATCGGGAAAGCCGCCAATATACGGTTTCCAGGTGCAGCCGGCTAGTTAGATTCATCTATTATTATCAGGCAGCCGAAGGTAATAAAAAGAAAGCGCAGCATCCTGCGCTTTTAGTCGGTGGTATAGGGCATAAGGGCAATATTCCGAGCCCTCTTTACGGCCCTGGTCACCTGCCGCTGGTGCCGGGCACAATTGCCCGTTATCCGCCGGGGCAGCAGTTTACCCCGTTCGCTGATAAAACGCCGCAGCCGTCCAACATCTTTATAATCTATATGTTCTATTTTATCCACACAAAAACTACACACCTTGCGTTTCCGACGACGATCCCGTGCCATATTCGCTACCATCCCTCCTTAGGAAAACTAAAAGGGTAGATCATCTTCATCAAATTTAATTTCATCACCCAGATCTACCATGTCTGACCCCTGGGCAACACCGGGGGCGGCTTTATCTTGTTGTTGTTTAGGCCAATCCAAAAACCGGATGTCATTGGCTACCACTTCTGTCATCCAGCGCCGCTGTCCCTCCGGAGTTTCATAGGACCGGACCTGCAGCCTACCGTCTACTGCTATTAACCTGCCTTTATTTAGGTTATTAGCACAGACTTCGGCCAACCGCTGCCAGGTGACAATGTTGATGAAATCCACATCCCTTTCCCCCTGCTGATTAATGAAGGGGCGTTCCACTGCTATACTAAAATTCGCCACTGCTTTACCACTGGCAGTATATCGAAGCTCCGGATCCCGTGCCAATCGACCAATGAGGATCACCTTATTTAGCATGGGGTCAGCACCACCTTTTCTTGGATTTTAAAACTTATTCCTTCCGTGCCCCTTGGGGCTAGCGCCCGGCCTTATCATCCCGGATCAAAAGATACCGGATAATATTATCACTGATCTTCACCACCCGTTCCACCTCGGCGGCCACGGCGGAAGGCGACTTGAAGTTCATAAGGACATAAAAGCCTTCCCAGAATTTCTTGACTTCATAAGCCAGGCGCCGTTTTCCCCATTTATCCAGATTGGTGATCTCGCCGCCACCCTCCCGGATAATGTTTTGCAGGCGTTCCAGTACTGTTTCAATTTCTTCCTCGCCCAGTTCAGGATTTAGAATAAACATCATTTCATAGGCAACCACTATTCTTCACCCCCTCCCTTTGGACTAAATCGGCCCTGTATTTGCACAGAGCAGGGAGCAATGCAGGGTCGGCACCCGGCATTACCTGACATGCATTATATCATTCCCACCCTAGGTTGACAAGCAGGACAGGAGGACCCTTTTGGCCATAACCATTCATCCCGCCGCGATAATGGGACGAGGGGAGACAAGGGGACGGTGACTTTGGCCCATCGATGTGTGGGCTAAGGCCACCGTCCCTGTCCCTGTCACTCATTGGGGATAATCTCCTTGACGCTTTTTTCAAATTTTGCCCGGGGCAGCATTACCCGCCGCCCACAGCCTAAACATTTTATTCTGAAATCCATCCCCACCCGTATAATTTCCCATTGATTAGTGCCACAGGGGTGGGGTTTTTTCATGCGGACAATATCTCCTAGCCCAAATTTTTGTCCTTTCATATCACCACCTCCAGGTTGATGTTTCAAATCTGGGCTTGCCGCCCCCTTTGGAAATTGGTAGTTAAAATTTAGATGTTAGATAATCAGGATACAGTATTGGGATATCGCCCAAGGTATGAATAATGCTCCTGGGGAGCTATTTCCAGCCTCCAATTTCCAACCTTTAACCTCCAGCAGCGGCAAGGATAGTGGGGGAGGCGGCAAAGAAACTAATCATGGGAAACTTTATGGAAAAAGCATCTTTTGTCCTAGTCCCCACCGGCCTCCCGCATAAAAACCACCCGCCGGGGATAGGGTATTTCAATCCCCGCGGCGGCAAAGGCTTCCTTATAGGCCTTCCGCAGCTTGCGCTCCACACCCCATTGGTGCATGGGCTGGGCCTGGGCAATCACCCGCAGCACCACGCCATATTCATCGAGATCGACGGCACCCAAAACATTGGGCCCTTCGACAATCTCTGGCATCTGATGAGCCAATTGGCGGGAGGTTTCTTCCAACACCGAAAGTGCCCTGTCTATGTCCTCTTCATAGGCAATGCTAATATCAATTAGGGCCCGCATATTGCCCCGGCTGTAGTTTGTCACTTGGCTTATGTTGCCATTGGGAATAATATGCAGATCCCCGGCAAAGGCCTTGATTTTTGTAACCCGCAGGCCCATTTCCTGGACGATGCCGGTAACCCCGGCAATGCTGATATATTCACCAATGGTATATTGATCCTCAAAGATGATGAAAAAACCCGTAATAACATCCTTGACTAAATTTTGCGCCCCGAAACCAACGGCCAAGCCCACGATGCCGGCTCCGGCCAGGACGGAGGTTACCCCGATGCCCAGGGTATCAAGGATGGTGACCCCGGCCACAAAGTAAACTAGATAACGAAGGATACTGTCGACCAAACCCCGAAGGGTCTCGACTCTAGCCTCATCCAAATATCCCCTATCTTCCCGGGGTTTTAGCACCCGGGCACTCAGAAGGTAGCCAAAATGAAGGACAATCCGGGCCAAAATGATGAGGATAAGTACGACCACCAGTTTTGTCAATACGCCCAGGCCCACATCAAAAAGGGTTTCAAAGGTCAATATTTCCCCAATCTTATCTCCCCAAGGCATTTTCTCACCCCACCTTCCCCTTTGCAGCCCCCCACCCAAATCGGGGAGGAGAATGAATCAAAGTCACGGTCCCCTTGACTCATCATTTTACTTTGATGTGCCCAGCCTTCCCTGCCACAACCTTGCCCACGATATGGGCTTCCCTGACCCCACGGGATGTCAATTCTGCCAGCAGTTGGTCAACCTTTGGGGCCGGGACGCCCAAGAGGAGTCCCCCGGAGGTCTGGGGATCGAAGAGGGCGATTTGTAGGATCCCTTCAACTCCTGCAGCAAAGGTCGCCTTGCCCTCCAAGTACTTCCGATTGCGATGGGCACCCCCCGGCACCAAACCCCGGGCGGCAAATTCAAGCACCCCCGTAAAGAGGGGAATACTGCTTGCATCTATCTCCACGGCTA
>JAAYTH010000094.1 GCA_012523785.1 Bacillota bacterium
AATTGGAGGGACGGGGAACACGGAACGGTGGGGGCACCGTTCCCTACGGTTTATCCGAAAATCATGGCGACAATTTGTAGGGAACGACGCCCTCGTCGTTCCGAAGGACATGGAGGCCCAAAATCGCCCTCCTGAAGGTTAGATGTTGGGAATTGGAGGTTGGGAGTGTACCCGTGGTAAGCTAGTGGCAAATAAAGGAGCGGAAATCTTTGTCTAATCGGGAGGAATTGTTATGAATGGCCCGCAGTTGACATCCCCCCGGCTGGTGAGGGAGATATTGCAAAGGCATAAGCTGATCCCCAACAAAAGGCTGGGGCAGAATTTTTTAATCGACAAAAACATTTTGGATAAGATAATTGAGGCTGTGGAGATAAAACCTGAGGATACCATTTTGGAGGTTGGGCCGGGGCTGGGGGTCTTGACGGGTCCCTTGGCAGCCCTGGCGGGGCAGGTGGTGGCCGTGGAAGTGGACCAGGGTCTCATCCCCCCTTTAAGGGAAAATTTAAGGGCCTACCCCAATGTAAAAATAGTCCGGGGGGATATATTAAAAATATCCTGGGCAGGTTTGGTGGAGGATATTAATGCCCCCCTCAAGGTGGCGGCCAACCTGCCCTATTACATCACCTCGGCGGTAATAATGTCCCTCCTTACCGGCCCCCTGGCCCTGGAGCGGTTGGTTCTGATGGTACAGCGGGAGGTAGCCCAGCGGTTGATTGCCGCCCCGGGGACCAGGGACTATGGCATCCTCACTGCCGCCGTGGGCTATTACACAGTGCCGGAAATAATTGCCCCTGTCCCCAGAACGGTTTTTTACCCCCGCCCGGCTGTGGATTCAGCGGTGGTGCGCCTAAAGGTGCGGGAGTATCCGCCGGTGGAGGTGGGGGATGAGGAACTTTTCTTCCGCCTTATCCGGGGGGCCTTTGGCCAGAGGCGCAAGACCTTGTTAAATAGTTTGCAAGGGGAATTTCGGGGGGAGTATAACCGGGAAGAAATTGCCCATTTTCTGCAAACCGCGCAAATAGAGGGAAATCGACGAGGGGAGACATTAAATTTAGAGGAATTTGCCCGCTTAGCGAGAAATATTAAATACCAGCAGTGAATAAAGGAAAAGTGATAAGTTTTGCCGCAGGATACTGCATAGGGGGAAATTGTGTGAAAAGAGAATTTAAAAGCCCAACCAAGGGGCCCATGTCCTTTCAGGAGGTTTTTGACGATCTCATTACCTATGTTGAGGCCATGCCCAAATTTAACTACCGGCTCATCATAGGCACCGATTCCCAAAATCGGGATGAGGAGTCGGTATTTGTCACAGCCATTGTCATCCACCGGGAGGGGAAGGGTGCCCGTTATTTTTACAGCAAGAGGCAGCGGCAAAAGATTTACAGCCTGCGGCAGCGGATTTTTTACGAGGCCTCCCTGAGCCTGGATGTGGCCAGCCGCCTGACGGCTCTTTTGGCCGAAAGCGGAGATCATGATTTGAATATCGAGGTACATTTGGATGTGGGGAGGGTGGGGGAAACAAAGGATATGATTCGGGAAATAGTGGGTATGGTGGCGGGCAGTGGCTTTAATGCCAAAATCAAGCCCGATTCCTATGGTGCTTCCACAGTGGCCGATAAATACACTAAATGACAAAAAAATAACAAACAAACCCTTGTATTTTTCCTTTCTTTGTGGTAGGATATTAGGCAATATAAGAAATCTTTTTCCCATGCAGGGGAGCAGTACCTGGTCCAATCCCTTTCTAGAGAGCCGGTGGTAGGTGGAAACCGGCAGGGATAGCAGGGAATCCGCCCCGAAGGAAGTCCCGCCGAAAGCAAGTAAGTGGGACCGGTTCAGTCCGTTATAGCTGTTGAGGGGGCCATGTTTTCTAGTGGCCAACCTGGGTGGCACCGCGGGAAAACTCCCGTCCCAATTTGGGGACGAGGGGTTTTTTGTTTTTAGGTCTTAAAGGATATGGAAGGGGAGAGGATTGTGGCCAAGGACAAAAAAGAGTACCTATTTATTCCCGGACCGACACCGGTTCCTCCATCGGTGCTGACGGCTATGACCAAACCGGTCATCGGGCATCGCAGTGGGGAGTTTTCTCGGCTCTACCGGTCGGTAGTGGAAAAAATGCAGAGGGTATACCAAACTAAAAATGATCTATTTGTTCTTAGCAATTCGGGGACTGGAGCCCTGGAAATGGCCCTGGCCAATACTATTAATCCGGGGGAGAAGGTAGTGTCTTTGGTAACAGGCCACTTTGCCCAACGCTTTAACCGCATAGCAACTGTCCTGGGTGCCGATGTTGAGACCTTGGAGTTTCCCTGGGAGGGCCCGGTGGATCTAAATGTGGTGGAGAAAAAACTGGAGGAGGAAGATTACCAAGCGGTTCTTGTCACCCATAATGAAACCTCGACGGGAGTCGTCAATGATCTTGCCGGTTTAGGAAGGCTGACGGCCCAGACCGATGCCCTCCTGCTGGTAGATGCGGTTAGTTCCCTGGGTGGTGTTGATATTAAAACCGATGAATATCATTTGGATATGGTAATGACTTCTTCCCAGAAGGCCCTCATGCTTCCGCCGGGTTTATCGGCTATTTCCGTCAGTTCCAAGGCCTGGGAGCGGGTGGAAAAATGCCAGGAAAGAACCGTCTACTTCTCCTTGAATGATTATCGAAGGTTAATGACCAAGGGTCATACCCCCTGGACGCCGGCCGTTGGTCTTCTGTATGGCTTGGAGGCGGCCCTGGATATGATTCTAACCGAGGGGCTGGAACAGGTTTTCGGTCGCCACCGGCGTTTGGCCCGGGCGGTACGGGCCGGGATGAGGGCCCTGGGCCTGAAGGTGGTGGCTGCCGAGGAATGTGCTTCCCCTACGGTGACGGCGGTCTGGGCACCGGCGGGGGTGGATCCGGATGAGCTGCGCCGCTTCCTGCGGGAGGAATTGGGGATTTATATGGCCGGGGGCAAGGGGAGCCTAGCGGGGCGGATTTTCCGTTTTGGCCATATGGGCTATGTGGGGGAATTTGATATTATTACTGGAATAGCGGCACTGGAAATGGGCCTGGCCCGGTTGGGCCGGGGGGTACGGCTGGGGGCCGGGGTGGCTGCGGCCCAGGAGGTATTGCTGACTAGACTGACAGAAGGGGGTATTAAAAAATGAAAATCTTAGCTTTGGATGGCATTGCTAACGATGGGATTGCTCATTTACAAGAACAGGGTTTTAACGTGGATATAAAGCCATCCCAATCAGAGGAAGAATTGTCCCAAATACTCCCTTCTTATTCTGCCCTTCTGGTGCGCAGTGGCACCCGGGTGACGGCCGGGGCCCTGGCCAAGGCTGAAGAACTGCAGGTTATTGGCCGGGCCGGGGTGGGTGTAGACAATATTGATGTGGTGGAGGCTGCCCGCCGGGGTATTCAGGTGGTCAATTCCCCCGGTGGCAATACGGTGGCTGCCGCCGAACATACCATGGGCCTTCTCCTGGCCCTGGCCCGGAATATCCCCCGGGCCGATAATCAACTTCGGCATGGCCGCTGGGAGCGCAAGGCCTTGGGTGGGGTAGAATTAGCCGGGAAAATCTTGGGGATTTTAGGTTTGGGCAAGGTGGGCACGGCGGTGGCCCATAGGGCCCGGGCCTTTGAAATGAAGGTCATCGGCCATGATCCTTACCTCTGCGCAGACCGGGTGCGGAGGCTGGGAGTGGAATTGATGGGGTTAAAAGATGTGTTACGGCAGGCAGATTTTATCACCCTCCACCTGCCCCTGACCCAAGAAACCCGGTACCTCATCGGGCCGGAACTCCTAACCTTGGTAAAGCCCTCGGCCATGCTCATAAATGTGGCCCGGGGGGGTATTATCTGTGAGGATGCCCTCTGTGAGGCCCTGCTAGGCAAAAGGTTGGCCGGGGCGGCCCTGGATGTCTTTGAGGAGGAACCGGCGGTGGAAAACCCCCTCTGCCATCTGGATAATGTCATTGTCACCCCCCACTTGGGGGCCTCTACCGGGGAGGCCCAAGCAAGGGTGGCCCTGGAGGTGGCCAGGGATGTGGCCGGTATCCTCAATGGGCAGCTACCGGTGAACCCGGTGAATCGCCCGGTTAACAGGATTTGTGATCTTAAAAGTGCGGTTCTATAATTAGGCTCCTTTTCCCCGTTTTCCGGCTAGTAACTTTTTCCCCGTGGATTTTGCCCACCTTTACCGAGGTGGGCATGTTAATTTATCTATGCTATAATTGTTTCAGGAAATCATTGGGATTTTCTCTATCATAACAAGAGGAGTTTATAAAATTGGGGCTTACACCCTTCCAATTGGTTCTCCCACCCCGGACTATATTTGGCCCGGGTAAGGTGGGGGAAATCGGGGCCGGGGGGGAAAAATTTGTGAGGTACAATGCCCTTATTGTTCAGTGGCCCGGACAGGCGGGGACCGCTGGAAATAAATAACTATTTTACACGGGAGGAGAGGAATAATGGAAGAAAAGTACCGCCAGGTGGTGGAGGCTCTGGAAAAACGAGGGATAAAGGCGGTTTTTATTCCCACGAAGGAAGAGGCCCGACAAATGTTGCTGGATAGGATCCCCGCCGGGGCTAGTGTGGGTATCGGTGGCTCCATGAGTATTCAGGAGTTAGAGGTGGAAGAGGAGTTGGCCGCTAAGGGATGTGAGGTCCTTTGGCACTGGCGGGGATCCTGCCCGGAGCAGGTAAATTCCCTACGGCGCCGGGCATTGACCTGTGATTTTTACCTGGCCAGCAGTAATGCCATCACCCAGGATGGGCGTCTGGTCAATATAGATGGTACCGGAAACCGGGTAATGGGCATGGTTTACGGCCCTCCCCGGGTGATTTTGGTAGTTGGCATTAATAAGTTGTCCACGGATTTGGAAGGGGCTTTGGATCGAGTGCGCCGGGAGGCCAGTCCCCCCAATGCCCGGCGGCTGAAACTAAAAACCCCCTGTGCTATAACGGGAGAGTGTAACGACTGCACTAGTCCGGATCGAATGTGCAAGGTGGTTACCATCATTGAGGGAAAGCCGGGTGAAACAGAATTGGAAGTCCTCCTGGTGGGGGAGAAGTTAGGTTATTGACATTGTCTTTGGACCCCTTTCGGTATATAATTGCGGCGGGGAAATAATAATATTGTTTGCTGGGGGAGCCCGTGGGCCCGGGCTGAGAGGGCGGTGGAAGCCGCCAACCCTTGAACCTGACCTGGGTAATGCCAGCGGAGGGAAGCGTAAAAGTATGACCGGGACAGGGGATGGGGTTCTCCTGTCCTGTTTTTGTGAGTCGGAGGGGGGTGAAAAAAATGAACCTAAAAATTTATGTTTTGGTTACCAGTGATCTTTGTAAGGGTCGCCCCCCGGATAAGGTGGTGAATGCTACTTTGCAAGGTGGGGCCACGGCTATTCAACTGCGGGAAAAGAATCTTTTAGGGCGGGAACTGGTGGATTTGGCCCTAAAATATCGGCAGTTGACCCATCAATATGGGGCCCTCTTTATTGTCAATGATCGGCTGGATATTGCCCTGGCCGCCGGTGCCGATGGGGTCCACCTGGGCCAAGATGATATTCCTGCCTCTGTGGCCCGCCGGCTGCTGGGTCCGGATAAAATCATAGGGGTTTCAGTAGCTAATGCTGCGGAGGCCCGGAAGGCCCGGGAAGATGGGGCCGATTATGTGGGCTTGGGGCCCTTTTTTCCCACTGAAAGTAAAACCGATGTGGGTGAACCCGTCGATTTGGATACCCTGCGGGAAGTGAAGGGGGCTGTGGATATCCCGGTGGTGGCCATTGGGGGTATTAAGGTAGAAAACGCCGCTGTCCTCTGTGCCGCCGGTGCCGATGGGGTGGCTGTTATTTCTGCTGTAGTTGGTGCTCCCGATATAAAGGATGCCACCACCCGGTTGGTGGAGGCGGTGCAGGGGAAGAAGTTGTCCAAGGAAGGTGAATAGGTCTAGGCAATAGGGAAAATTGTAAAAGTATTGGAAAATGGACTCGGTGCACTTAATTTGGATGTCCTTGGGGAGTTTCCTTAAAAAAGGGATAGTTTTAGGAAAGGAGTCGAGGAAATGTTATCTAAAGCGTTAACCATTGCGGGATCTGATTCCGGCGGTGGGGCTGGGATACAAGCTGATTTGAAAACCTTTGCCGCCCTGGGTGTATATGGGACCAGTGTTATTACCTCTGTGACGGCTCAGAATACCCTAGGCGTAACCGGTGCCCATGATCTGCCCCCCGATTTTGTCGCCCAGCAATTGGATGCTGTTCTCAGTGATATTGGTACCGATGCTGCTAAAACCGGAATGTTGTCCAACACCGGGATCATTGCCGCCGTGGCCCAGAAGGTAGGGGAGTACAATCTAAAAAAACTAGTGGTGGATCCGGTAATGGTGGCCAAAGGGGGGGACCATCTTTTGGCCCCGGAAGCCAATGAGGCCCTTAAGGAAAAATTGCTTCCCCTGGCCCTGGTTGTTACCCCCAACATCCATGAAGCCGAAGTTTTAACGGGAATAGCTATATCCGGCCTGCCGGATATGGAAAAGGCAGCCCGAATTTTATATGGTTTTGGGACCCCCTATGTGGTGGTTAAGGGAGGGCATCTGAAGGATACCGCCACCGATGTGCTCTTTGATGGCAGTGAATTTCATCATTTTCCCGGGGAACGTTTTCTGACTAAAAACACCCACGGTACCGGTTGTACCTTTGCGGCAGCTATTGCGGCCCACCTGGCGGCGGGGCGGTCCGTGCTGGAGGCAGTGCAGGGTGCTAAGGAGTTTATCAATACCGCCATTGCCTTTGCCCTGGATATAGGTGGGGGGCACGGGCCCACCCATCATCTGGCTTCCCTTTATCGGGATCGGGAACGTTACTCTTTATTGGAAGAGTTGGGAAGGGCCCTGGCCTTTTTGGAAAAGGAACCGGGAATGGGGCGGCTTATTCCGGAAGTACAATCTAATCTTTTGGCGGCCTTGCCCTATGCCCGGGGGCCTGAAGATGTGGCTGCCCTGCCGGGAAGATTAGTCAAATGCGGCGAAATGGCCCGGGTCGTGGGTTGTCCCGCCTTTGGGGCGTCCCGCCACCTGCTTACGGTTCTTATCCCGGCCCTGGAGTTGGATCCTGGCGTGGGGGCAGTAATGAATATCAAGTATAGTGATGAAATTATAGAGGCCTGCCGGAGGTTAGAATTGACGGTGGCTTCCTTTGAACGACAGGATGAACCGGAGGATTTTGCCGCCCAGCCTCAAAACCGTTATCGGGAATGGGGTACTGTGGTTACCATGGAGAAATTAGGTTTTGTACCTGATGTCATCTATGATCGGGGGGGCTGGTGCCGGGAGGGGCAGGTGCGGGTTTTTGGCCGGGATCCCCTGGAGGTGGCGAAGAAGGTTATTGATATTTGCCGTATGCTGGAGGTGGAGGATTAGGGGATA
>JAAYTH010000095.1 GCA_012523785.1 Bacillota bacterium
GAATTATCCAAGGCATCTAAATTTCCGGAGAATTGCTCCAAATACCAGTTTTCAAAGTCAATTTTCTCTATTTCCCCGTAGCCTGAACGATCCGATATATGCTTGAAAAGTGTTTCCTTATCCAACTCGCCAAGAAAGGAAGCATAGTCAATCACCTGGGCAACAGCATCTCTAGCCAAGGTGCCCCTTTTTAGTTCGAAGACGATAAGGTTTCCGTCTTCATCAACACCCAATAAATCCAGGGGGCCTCCCTCTGTTGCCACCTGCCTCCCCACCAATTTAAGGCCAGTCATAAGCAAATTGGGACTGCTAACCAAGATATCCTCCAGTTGATTTTCAGTTTCAGCCTCCCTAACCTCAGTCAGGGAAACCGGTTGCAGGTGATCACCTTCATCCTTATCTAAGGACCATAATTTCACTCTAATCAGTTTCTTCCCCTCCTTGGCAACAACTCTGCGGATGATATCACATGTGGACAAAGAAAAAGTCTGTGCTTCAGGGTAAAGTAAATACACAATCGGGCGCAATTTGGAAAACATGGTTTTTGTTCTCTTTGCCCCTTGGATTGTTTATTCTGGCAAACAGATAAAAATCCTCTTTTCCTTCCGCATGAGCCAAGGGACAAAACATGGTAGATTATCCTTCACACAGGCCAGGAAAAACTTTCCCTCATCTGTATCGTTCCGGAAGAGGGGGATGTTTAATATTCATACAATTACCTCTAGGATGGGGGAATGAAAAGGAGCCTATATCCCCGGGAATTGTAATGTTAGAAATAAAAGGCTTGGCGGGGAAAGGCTTAAAGGCTTGCATTCCCGCGGAGTGGGCATCCATATTCTCGCTGAATCAATATCACCGTCCCCTTGGCTCACTTTGACATTAGTGTATGGCAACCATATACTATTAATAGTGTATGGTAACCATACAGAGAAGGGATGTGGTTCCCATGTCAGACAGCAAGAGGCACTGTAGACCTATGTCGCATAAGAAGGCGAGGCACCTCCTCAATCCCCTGCGGGGGTTGGTATTATCACCGGCACGGCTTGCCCGCCAGCTTTTGCTCTGCCGGGATGCACAGGTCTTAGAACTTGGCCCCGGGCCGGGCTATTTTAGTGGTCATGTGGCCCGCTCTGTACCGGATGGAAGGTTGACCCTGGTGGATATTCAACCGGAAATGCTGGCCTTGGCCCAGAAACGTCTCAGCGCTATGGGTTTACAAAACGTAAGCTATATACAGGCTGATGCAATTGACCTGCCTTTGGAAAACGAAACCTATGATGTGGCTTTTCTGGTAGATGTGCTGGGCGAGGTTTCGGATAGGGTTAAATGTATTGGGGAGCTGTATCGTATCTTAAAAAGGGGCGGGCTGCTGTCTATAACAGAGCAGCCCTGGGGCCATGACTTTGTTGCCCTGGGGGAAGTAAAAAGGCTGGTGGGGGATAAGGCATTCTCTTTGGAAAAGATTTTTGGCAGGAGCCGTAACTATACTATCAATTTTAGAAAAAAGGGGTGAATGGGTATGCCACTATCTGAGAAAAATGCGGATATAATCCATTATCTACTAAAAATTATTGCCCGCTATGAAAAATTTATGAAGACTGCCCGTAACTATGGTACAGATGTGCCCATCCATTATTCAGAGATCCATATGATTTCAGCCATCGCCAAAAACCCCGGGATCCATATTAGCGGCCTTGCCGAGTATTTTGGCTATACCAGGGGGGCGGTATCAGAGGTTGTGGCTAAATTGGAGAAAAAAGACCTGCTAGTCAAGGAGGTGGATCCGGAAAACTTATCTCGCTTAAAACTATTTTTAACGAAAAAGGGAGAAGGGGCCCACGGAGAGCATAGCCGCTATCATGGGATGGTTAATGATCTGATTTTGAAAATCTTAAAGGGCATGCCTCCTGGGCACGTTGAAGCCATTCGCACATTCCTGCAAGGGCTCTCCGAAGGGCTTTCTTCTATCCTTTAGCAGATAAAGGGCCCGTGACCGCACTGCAGGAAGCCTGAGTAATAGTATGTCGACCCATCCCTTACCTTCCCAGCCTAGCCAGCCTGTTGGCTAGGTTTTTTACAAAATTCGGTGTTCCCCGGAAAAAAAGATAACCCATTATAATTAGGCCAATGGGGCCTGTAGAAGCAATGGCCACCGTACTGACGATAAAAAAGGCTGCATAGTAAAGCAAATATACCACTGGTTTGGCCAAAAATCTGAGGATGGGGATGGCAATGGCACCGAAGTCTCGAATTCTATCATCGGCTGTGTGGGGGTAGGTACTTCCCGCGGCGGGGGATATTGTCCCTTTCCCCACCGGCCTATCCTCTTCCCATTCACCAGTTACAACACGGCCATCGGGATAAGTGATTTTTCCCCAACCGTGCCGCTGGCCCCGGAGAAAATCACCGCTATATTTAACCCCGTTGGGAAAATGCATGACCCCCCGGCCGTGGGGCTTATCATTGATTATATCACCTTCATAGTTTGTCCCATCGGGAAGGGCAAACCTTCCCTTACCATTGGGAATTCCGTCAACCCAATCACCCTCGTAGATATTGCCGTCGGGCTTGGTTAGCCTGCCGAAACCATACTGTTTCCCTTCCTTCCACTGCCCCTCATATATTATTCCATTTACTTTGTATAAAGTACCCTCTCCATGGGGCAAACCAGCCTTTAATTCCCCTACATATCTTTCCCCATTAGGTGCGGTCTGTTCTACCCGGCGGGGTTCGCCATGCTGGAACTCTCCCACATATTTACCCCCATCTGGGAAAAGAAATTCCCCCTGGCCGTGGAACAGGTCATCTAAGAAATAACCGGTGTACTTGGAACCATTGGGATAAGTTAAAGTGCCATAGCCATTTTTCTTCCCATCCTTCAATTCGCCCTTATACCTACTGCCATCAGGATATTCCATGGACTAGCCACTCCCTTGGAAAACTATTTAGAAGACATGGGTTTTTATATCCCAGGTCATCTAAATATCTATTCTGATAAATAAACAAAAATCCTCCTTTTATTCCGGGAGGATCCATTAATGAAATAGGTCTGTATATTATTTGTCCAGATCAAATGCACTTAAGGTGCAGACCCTGGGTAATTCTGGGAGTGTTGCCTACTATTATAAAGGGAAGGGCTTTAAATTATACCAAAATCCTTTCATCCCCCACCCTTTTGGTCAACCGCTGGGCATCAAAATATTCCAGCAGGGGCAGGGTATAGCGGCGGCTGGTCTGTAATAAATCACGAAATTGGCTGACGGTAATCTTACCTTCCTTTTCCAGGTGGTTTAGTAATTTTTCCCGGGCCTGGACCAGGGCCTGCCGATGAAAAGCCAGGTCATCGGAAAGGCGAATCAGGGTGCCCTCTTCCACCAGGGCCCCATAAACCTCCGGCGCCTCACTGTCATCTATCTGGGCTAAAACTTCCGCCGGACTTGGGGGGCTAAGGGGTTGGGCCAGAAGGGCCTTTTCTATCCTGTTTTTGATTTCTTTTTGCCGGGGGGTAAAAAGCACCTGCTGGGAAAATAGTTTTACTTTTTCCCGCCTTAATTCCACCACCTTCCCCTCTACCAAGGCTGAAAGAAACCCTTGGAAAAGGCGGGGAGGAAGAAGGGAAAAGTAACGGTTGCGCAGCTCTTCCTTGGCCATCCCCCACCGGAGGGGGTATTGGTGGTGGTAGCTTTCTAGTTGCTTTTTTAACCTTTCTTGCAAGTTGTTAAAAACAGTTCGGTGTAGATATAGAGGCTGCTCCGGGGAAATTAGCACCAATTTCCCTTCTATCTCCGGTGCGGAGAGAAAAGCAGAGACCTCCTCCTGGGGGAGGCCTATTTTTTGGGCCAGTTCCCGGAGGCCAATTCCCTTTTCTCCGGCCTCCAAAATTCCTTGCTCCACCAACTCTCGGGGGGCACCTTTTTCCTTGAGCTCCAGCTCCTTGATGACATCCTCCCTAAAGCGGCGGCGCCGGGGGGGATTGCCCTCCAGCACTTGGCCCCCACCAATGGTTACTTGGGGGGAATAAGACCGGATTATATAGCGATCTCCCCGGCGCAGGGCTGCCGGGGCCTCCAGGCGGAATTGGACCAGGCCCTTGTCCCCCGGTGACAGTTCTTTCTTATCCAAAAGATAGGCCCGGCCCATCACCTCTGCCGTACCGGCATGAAAGCGGATGCGGGTCCGATGGCTCAGGGGGCGGGGGGAGGATGGTAGCAAGTGGAGGCGGCAGTCGGCCATTTGGCTGGCGGAAAGGCTTTGGGGTGCCACCAGGACATTCCCCCGGGCGATATCTTTCACATCCAGATCAGTAAGATTGACGGCCACCCGCTGGCCGGCGTAGGCCTCCGGGACCCCGCTGCCATGGACATGGAGCCTTCGCACCCGTCCCACTTTGTTCCCCGGCAAAATTTCCCCCCTATCCTCCTGCCTAATAGTCCCGGCCAGCAGGGTGCCGGTTACCACGGTGCCAAAACCGGTAATGGTGAAAACCCGATCGATGGGCAGGCGAAAGGGAGCCTGGGGATCTTTTTCCCTAACCTCTTGGGTAAGGGCATCAATGGCGGTCATAAGTTGGGGAATGCCGGTACCGGTCACTGAAGAAACGGCCAGGAGGGGAGCATCTGCCAAAAAGGTGCCAACTAGGGCTTCCATCACCTCTTCTTTTACCAGTTCCAGCCATTCGGGTTCGACCAGATCCACCTTGGTAAGGACCACGATTCCCTTTTTTACCCCCAGGAGGTGGAGGATATCCAAGTGCTCCTTGGTCTGGGGCATTACACCTTCGTCGGCGGCCACCACAAAGAGGACCAAATCCATCCCCACCACACCGGCCACCATATGGTGGATAAAGCGCTCATGGCCCGGCACATCCACAACCCCAGCCCGCCGCCCTCCGGGTAGATCAAAGGGGGCAAATCCCAACTCAATGGAAATACCTCGTTTCACCTCTTCTTGCAGGCGATCAGTCTCTTTACCCGTCAAGGCTTTGATCAGGGCCGTTTTCCCATGATCCACATGGCCCGCCGTCCCGATAATTATATGTTTCACAGAGAAACCCCTCCCCATTCCCTAACAAATTGGCAACTAACTAGCCACCATGGCCCAAAGCCTGCGCCAGGGCAATACAAATTTCCCCTTCTTCCCCTTCTAATATGGTCCGCACATCTAATAAAACCCTTTCCGCTGCCACCCGGGCCA
>JAAYTH010000096.1 GCA_012523785.1 Bacillota bacterium
ATCTACAGATACTATTATATAAAGGCGAAAAATGATTATCGCCGCGCTGCCCATTATGCCAGGCGAATGGGGAATGAATGGAACCATAATGAAGCACTGCTGGTGGCAAAGGTGGAACACTACCTTAAGGAGTGTGAACCCTGTTGATTAAGGGAATATCCCAAAGTGAAATTAAAAGGGGGCAGCTCTATCTGGTGATGCCCCCGGGGGATCCTTGGATTTATAACAAGCGGCTGGTTTTGGTGGTGCAAAACGACATTGGGAATCGGTTTTGCCCTACCATTATTGTCACTCCTTTAATTGATGATACCAGCACGAAAAACCTGTTTTTTTCTGTAGATATCCCCCAAAGAAGGGTACGGGGCCTGTACAAAGATCAGGTTGTCCTATTGTTTCAACTTTTCACCTTGCCCCGGGATCAATTTATTCCTGAAAATCTAATAGGAACCATACCCATTGATTTAATGCACAAGGTTGATAAAGGGTTGAAGCTCAGTCTAGGTTTGAGTGCCATACAGCGGCTCCACAATCGTTTTTACCAGGCCCAGGAGGGCTGAGTATTTTGCTATAAAAATAGAAGGCGGTCATATATAGCCCATAGGATTGCCATATCATTTATCCATCTCGGGATGGTCTTTTTTTTGTCATGAATTAAGAACTCCCGGCGTATTTTATATAGGAGTAATGGTGCCCTTGGAGGGGGGTGTTATCGTGAAAAAGCCACTAATACATGAAACAACCCGCTTACATCTAGATCCCCTATCCCTAATACACGGCATCGTCCTTTCTTTTATCTGCATGGGGATATTGTCCCTGGTTCTTGGTACCCTTGGTTTTTACCTGGCAGAGGTAGAAAAAAGGGCTGATTTATTGGTTTTGTTGGCTGGATTGGCCAGCGCGGGTTTTGGCGCTGCTGTGGCAGCCCGCCGGGTGGGGAAATGGGGTTGGCTGCACGGCAGCTTAGCGGGAATTGGTTTCATTCTTTTCTCCTATCCCCTGGGCCTTATTTGGGCGGCGGAGACTGTGGTAACTAGTGTTTTTCTATATCGCCTTTTGGGGGGATTGGCAATTGGTGCCCTAGGCGGCATGATAGGGGTCAGTCTATGAAGGTGAGAACCTGGAAATCATATCTGCGGTCATGGGAAAAATCCGTCGGTATTGTCTTATTATTAGTGGGCTTGGTATTTTATTTTTGCCCACCGGCCCGGGGAGCTGTTCCCCAGGTGACGGCCAGTGCGGCAATACTTCTGGACGCTTCCTCTGGTACTATTCTCTATGCCAAAGAGCCCTACACCCGGCGGGCCCCGGCCAGTACTACTAAAATACTGACCGGGTTGCTGGTTATCGAGCAGGGAAATTTGGACGACATGGTCATTGTTAGTAGACGGGCAGGCTATACCGAGGGTTCCACGGCCTACCTGCGCCCTGGGGAGCGCATATCTTTGGAAAATCTCCTTTATGGCGCCCTTTTGTCCTCGGGTAACGATGCCTGTGCAGCCATGGCGGAACATATAGCTGGCACGGAGGCCATCTTTGTTGAGATGTTAAATCAAAGGGCCAAGGCCCTGGGGGCCTGGGATAGCAATTTTCGCAACCCCCATGGCCTCCCGGAACCAGGGCATTACACTACTGCCTATGATTTAGCCCTGATTGCCCGGTGTGCCCTCCGGAACAGTAAGTTTCGGGAGATTGTGCGCCGGAAAAGAAAAGTAATTCGGGAGGAAGGAACAGATTGGGAACACTATTTTGACAGTACCAACCAGCTTCTCTGGGATTATAAGGGGGCTGATGGAGTAAAAACCGGCACAACCCGCGAGGCGGGGCCCTGCCTCGTAGCCTCCGCGACCCGTGGCGGGAGGCAGCTCATTGCCGTTGTCTTAAATAGTGGTGATCGCTGGGATGATTCCGTTCGCCTCTTGGATCATGGTTTTGATGATTTTATCCTCCATCGTCTGGCAAATCAGGGGGAAAAGGTAGGGGAGGTAGAGGTGGCCGCCGGCATGGCCAATAGGGTCTTTTTAACTTCGGCCCGGGATTTAAACATTGTTTTACCGGTGGGGGCCGGCGGGGAGTTGGAATCTATTATTGAAGCAAGGAAAGGCTTGACGGCGCCCATCAAGCAGGGGGAGGAGGTGGGGGAAATAAGGGCGGTTTTGGACGGGGAGGTAATAAAAAGGGTCCCCCTCTTGGCCGGAGTGGCAGTACAAAGGCGAACCTTTTTCCGTACCTTTCTCCTTCGAATATACCTGCCTTTACTGAGGATGATAAAATTTTAGTAACGAGCCGTCACCCCGGCAAAGCACGAAGGATTTTTTCTTTCTGACTAAGGCAAAGCCCCTTTGCTTTGCTCCTGATGACAAAACGGATCTAATCAGCTAGTTCCGGATATTTCCCTGGCAGCAGATTTTTCATTAGTCGACCCTTTGCCGAATATTACCTAAAGGAAAGGGGGACATACCGTTGAATTGACACATGAAGTTAATGCTCAAAAAAGCAGAGAGAGGATGGCAAATATGAAGTCTAAATCCAGAGTAAACCTACGTGCTTTTACCCCGGAGGATCTGCAGAAGGTTAAGGCTTGGAATGATGATGAGGAGTTGGCGACCTTTTTAGGTTTGAAGCTACCGGGAGAAGAGGTGGATTATTATAAACGCTGCCAAAGGCTCCTGGGTAAAAGGAACAGTCGTATACTGGCTATTGAAGATGCAACGGGATACTTCATTGGGGAAGTAGAGCTAAACCAAATAGCCTGGCGCCGTAAAGAAGCAGAATTACATATTTGTATTGGGGAACGGAAATATTGGGGGCGGGGTTTAGGCACCGAGGCGGTATTGGCTGTTTTAGATATGGCCTTTGTGGATATGGGCTTAAAGAGCATCTATTTGAGGGTTTATCGCCATAATTTGAGGGCTATCCGCTGTTATGAAAAGTGTGGTTTTAAAAAGGAGGCTATTTTAAGAAATCGCTTCCGCAGTGAATGTGGCCAGGGATATGATGTCTTTTTAATGAAGATCGACGCCTGGGAGCATATTTCCCTGACCACCGCCTAATTCCCCCTTCGTTGACAAGCATTGGTCAGGGTATTATAATAAAACTGTAAACGCCACAGCACAGATTTCATCATAATTTATTCTCTTTTGAAGGGGGAGGTAGCCCATGAGATGGGGAAGTATGGCCAAATTTCTTTTGGTCATAATTATTGCCCTGGCCGCTGCTTACTTCCTCTTTGATCCGATCCAGGAATCTATAAACCTGGGTCTTGATCTGAAGGGGGGTACCCACCTGGTTTTGGAGTTGGTGGATACACCGGAGGCACCAGTTGACGAACAAGCTGTCTTGGGAGTCTTGAATATCCTCCGGCAACGGGTTGATGGTTTTGGCCTCACCGAGCCCATCATCCAACGTCAGGGGGAACGGCGGATTATTGTTGAATTGCCGGGGCACGATGACCCGGAAGGGGCGGTTCAGGTTCTTTCCATGACTGCCCATCTGGAGTTTTGGGATGAGGAAGGGAATGTTCTTCTTTCCGGACACGATCTAAAAGATGCTAAATTTGTCTATGA
>JAAYTH010000097.1 GCA_012523785.1 Bacillota bacterium
CTAGCCAATTCTCTCCTACCAGATCCGCCCCACATAATATTATATGGGGTTTTGTAACATCTTTTCTAGCGGATGCATATTTTAAAGTGAGATCATCGTAAAGGAGGGAAGTATTGATGACTGATTACAAAAAACCAAATGGCCATCATAAACCCGATGGGCACCATGATTATCATGAAGATTATCACCATAAACCAGATTATCATAAACCAGATCATTATAAACCAGATTATCATAAACCGGGTCATCATAAACCTGATTTTCATGAGCCAGAGCATTACAAGCCGGATTATAAAAAGGTTAAGAAACGCCTCCTCAAGGTGCAGCGGGTAATCGGAGAGAATGTAACCCAAAAAACCATTGAGGCCACTGTGAGATTGCCGGTGGCGGCTATTAAAGTAATGGATGTCATTGCCAGCATTGAGAACGTCCAGCGGGAGGTCAAGGATGACGGCGTCATGGTTCGGGGCAGCATTCACAAGCAGATCTTTTATGTGGATCAAGGGGATCTGGTCCGCCATGTAAGGGAAGATATACCCTTTCGGGTTTTTGTCAATGTAAGGGGAGCCAAGGAAAAGATGCGGGCCCAGACGGATGTCAGCATTGAGGATATAACCTGGTCTGTTACCCATCAGGGTATGGCCATCAAACAAAATGTGGTGGTACGGGTCTTTGCCAAGGTTACGGAAACCAAACAGGTAGAAGTAGTGGTAGCCGTCCCCGGTGTCAAGGCCATTACAGAACATCTGCGGGTGGAAAGTGTGGTCGGTGAGACCACCGGCCGCGAAACCCTGAACCCAACGGTGGAGCTGCCGGTGCCAGCTATTAAGATTTTTGATGTGCAGGCCCGGGTGCAGGATGTCACCTTTGATATTAAGAATGATACGGTGTTGGTTAAGGGGATGGTGCACAAACAGATCTTTTATGTGGATAAGACCAATGTCGTCCGTCATTTTCCCGAGGATGTGGCCTTTACCTTGGGTGTAGATGTCCCCGGAGCCCATCCCGATATGGATGCTGAGGTAGATGTAAATGTAAGTGTTGATGATTGGAGAATTTTGGATAAATCGGATAAACCCCATGATAAATACGAACATCGCCCCCACCATCCCCACCATCCGCCTATTCCCGATCATCCCATGCCAGAACACACCTATGGGCAGCGCCTGCGCCAGACTGTGGTGGTGGAGGCTTTTGTCAAGGTGGTAGAACCTCTGCAGTTAGATGTGGTTGTAGATGTACCCCATCACAAGGTGAAGACCATGCTCCTTAAGGTGGATGAGGTAATTGCCCATGTGAAGGATACGGAGACTATTGATGCTGAAGTTACCCTGCCCATCAATGCTATTAAGGTCTATACGATTCAGGCCAGCATCCGCAACCTACGCTATGATATCCGCGACGGCTCGGTAATTGTGCGGGGTGTCATCCACAAGCAGATCTTCTTCGTTGATAATGCCAACATGCTGCGCCATTATCCGGAAAACATTCCCTTTAGTATCCCGGTGGATGTACCGGAATCTGAAAAAGGTATGACGGCCCATGTGCGGGCCCGGATAGTAGGGGAAGTGGATTGGACCCTGCGGCGGGGCAATAGGATTATGCAGACAATTCTGGTTGCCGCCGATGTGAAGGTGACCAAGGAAGTGCAGTTAAAGGTTGTAACAGATGTCTTTGGGGTCGGGCCAAAGCCAAGCGAGGTCTGTCCACCCCACAGCAAACCATATACAGTGAGATCTGGAGATACTCTTTTTGAAATTGCCAGAGCCCATCATGTTTCTATAAAGGCCATCCTGAAAATCAACCCTAAAATCAAGGATCCTGATGTCATCTGGGCCGGAATGGTAATCTGTATTCCGATGAGGAAGGAATATATGGGTTAGACGGGAAATAAAATAAAGGCCGCGGAGATAATCCGTGGCTTTTATTTGTTAACAGGGCGGGGGCGGGGGGGGGCCACGGGCCGGGGCGGCCGGTAGCCACCTGTTTTGGAAGGCAGGAAGGAATTGTCGGGGCCAGTGAAATGCCGGTTTTGGCATTTGTCATTTTGAGGGCATAGCCCGGGAAGCTCATGCCCCTATTATGTATTGGGTTTTTCGCTTTGCTTAGAATGGTAAGGAGTACCTATTTGGGGGCCCCGGACTGCCCCCTGGTGCTATCTATAATGACAATAGATTCCAGGAGGGCGTGGGGGGAAACAGGAAGGCGGACTTTAACCGGGGCAGATAGAATGTGGACGGAAGGGGCCCAATGCTAGAGATTCGGTGCTATTTGCACCCCAGGGGATTTTGCTGGATATTGTTAATGCAGGTATAATTTACTTATAGAGGTTGGCTGTGGAAAAATGGGAGAAAGGAGTGTTGAATCAAGATGAACAGATGGCGCCGGTACCTAATAATAAGCCTTTTGGTTATTCTTGTGGCAGCACTGTGGACGAGCCCCGGAGCTTGTGCTGCCCCCCGGGTGAGTATTTCCGTCCGGAGCAATTTGGGCAATTGCAGTTTAAGTATACCCGTGGATATCTCCCAGGACAAGCTGCAGGATGTGGTTGCCGGGCAGATCCGAGAAGAAATGGGCCCTAGCCTGACAAAACAATATGGCAGTAGCCTGGCTTCTGCCATTGCCGATGCCCTGGCTCGGCAACTGACCCCCACCATCAAAAATATCTTACAGCGTTATGGGAACTATACACCCCAGCCCCAGCCCCAACCCGATCCGAAACCCGATACCAGGCCGGAGCCGAAGCCGGATCCCAAGCCTGCTCCTAAGCCCCAACCCGATCCGGCGGGGTTGAGTGCCGACGAGGCCCGGATGCTAAAATTGGTTAATCAGGAAAGGGAAGAGCGGGGATTAAAGCCCCTACAGGTTGATATGGCTGTGACGGCTGAGGCCAGGAAAAAGAGCCGGGATATGATCGACAAAAATTATTTTGGCCACACCTCTCCCACCTATGGGACCCCTTTTGAGCAGATGTCCCGGGCGGGGATTAGTTATCGGGCGGCGGGGGAGAATTTAGCCGGAGCCCCTACGGTAGACCGGGCCCATACCTCCCTTATGAATAGTGCTGGCCACCGGGCCAACATCCTAAACCCCATTTACACCCATGTGGGGATTGGCATTGTCGACGGCGGCCCCTATGGTAAGATGTATACCCAGATGTTTATTCAGAAGTAGAATAAAAGATACCGGGCCGGGAGGGGAAAACACCCTGTCCCGGTTTTTCTTTGCGTATATGGGATGGGAGGATAGTCCCCACGTGTTAGTCCGCTCTAGGGGCACGGAGCGGTGAGGGCACCGCTCCC
>JAAYTH010000098.1 GCA_012523785.1 Bacillota bacterium
CCGGGCCGCCACTGGGAGAGGAGAAACCGGAGGAAGAGCTTATGGGGGAGAGTTTAGTGTTACAATCTCCACACCACTTTCTTCTGGCTCTGCTCATATTATTGGCAATTAATTCAGATATATACCAGCAATTTAATGGTAATTTACACCAAAATACATTGCTAGCCATCTCGCATTATGGAGTAGATTATGATAAAATCATTTTTGATGAACATAAATAAAGGGTGCGGTGGATATGCGGGTTATAGCAGGTGCTGCCCGGGGGCATGTCTTAAAAAGACCCAGGGGAAATAAAATTAGACCCACATCGGACCGGATCAAAGAGGCCCTTTTCAATATTATTGCTCCTATAATTAAGGGAGCAACTGTGTTGGACCTATTTGCCGGTATCGGGTCCCTGGGCATAGAATCCTTAAGCCGGGGTGCGGCTAAAGCGGTATTTGTTGACCGGAATCGGGATAGTATTAAACTCATTCACCACAACCTTGCCCTGACGGGATTATCATCTAACGCAGAAGTCTATAGCCTAGATGTTGACCGCTCCCTGGGTGTTTTAAAACACAAGGGGTTATCATTTAATTTAGTGTTCCTCGATCCCCCTTATCAAAAGGGGCTGATTACCCATACCCTGGAGGGGTTAGCGAAAAGTGAGCTGCTTTTGCCCGCTGGGCTAGTAGTAGTGGAACACTCACGTCGGGAAGAACTCCCGGCAAAAATCCAATCGTTACAATTGTGGCGGCAGCGCCACTATGGTGACACGGTAGTTTCTTTTTATACCCGGGAAGAAGATAATGCCTAATATCAAGGAGGGGTTGCAGTGCTAATTGCGGTTTATCCAGGCAGCTTTGATCCTGTAACAAATGGCCACATTGATATAATCAAACGAGCTAGTAAGATATTTGATCTGGTTATAATTGCTGTGGGCAAGCATGCCGAAAAAAATGTTCTCTTTTCCACTGAAGAACGTGTTACCATGTTAAGGGAGGCTACTGGGGATATTGTAAATGTGGAAGTGGATTTTTTTGGTGGCTTGCTAAGTGATTATGTGATGGCCAAGGGTGCCAAAATAATTGTGCGGGGACTGCGGGCGGTAACGGATTTTGATTACGAACTCCAGATGGCTTTGACCCTAAAAAAACTTGCGCCCACAGTTGAAACAGTGTTTATGATGACAAATAATAAGTATATTTATTTGAGCTCAAGTATAGTGAAAGAGGTTGCTGGCTATGGTGGTTGTATACACGGTTTGGTGCCGGAAAATGTAGAAAAAGCACTGGAATGTAAACTTGGGGCGGTTTAGAGGTTCTTGGGAAGGAGAGGACAATATGGGGATCTTTGAACTCTTTGACAACTTGGAGGACCTAATTGCCGAAGGGGGACGTATCCCATTGACGGGTAAGGTCATCGTCAGCGAGGATGAACTGATTGAAATAATTGAGCACATCCGCAATTCCATGCCCGATGAATTACGGCAGGCAAGATGGGTTATGAAGGAACGTAAACGTATTATCGCCGAAGCTGAAAATGAAGCCCGGGAAATAGTGGAACAAGGAAAGGAATATACCACCAAGTTGATTGATGAAGATGAGATTACGAAACAGGCCCATCAACATGCACAATCTATCGTTCAGGAGGCTAAAAGGGAGGCCCAAGATATTATGCTTGGCTCCCATTCCTATGCCGAATCTGTATTAACAAAATTAGAAAACCTCCTTGATAATATAACTGAATCAATACAGCGGGGGAGGGCAGAGCTAAAAAAGGAGGAAGAATAGGGGTATACCAGCAAATTAATGGTGGTGGTGTATACTGTTAATTAGCCTTTTTTGAACCATATGATGCGAATCATCTTTAGCTGCGAGTATATCATAGAGGCTAGACAGAGGACCAACAGACCTATACCTACTCTAGTGCCAAAATAATGGAAACGGGAAAGCCAGCACGCCCAAGGGGTATGGGGTGAAGCCTGTAGAAAGACGGGAACAGTAATTTTGGTTATAACCGGTGCCCCATACTTAAATAGGAATATAGCCACGATGGTTGCCAAAACTGCGTGCAGACAGCGGGCAATTATGAAGGCCCCCATCCGAATATCTGTACCCACGATAATGGCGGCTACCTGGCAGTGGACAGAAAGGCCGCTCCAGGCTATTATTCCGCTGGCGATGGCCACTCGCTGAATTAAAGGTGCAAGCCCCGGACCGCTAGCACTGACAGCGGAACCAGCCAGATGGGAGCCGATGGTTATTTCAAAGAGACCGCTGATGCATGCATCTGCAAGGGTGGGTTGGAAGCCAAGGGGGGTAAGGAGCCTGGCAAAAAAGATACTTAGGCCTGTGGTGAGGCCAATAAGAGTAGCAACTTTGATAACAACTGAGAAGAGGATAATAAAACCACCGACCAGAAGCAGTGTATTGACCGATTCACGAATGGCGTCCCCCATCAATTGGCCAAAGGCCCGGCCATCTTTTTCCCTGGCTTCGTAAAGGGACTTAAGGGCCCTTGATAAAATATGACCTTTTCTTTGCACCTTATCTCCAGTCGGTAAAGGGTAATCCATCCGCCTACCATAGAAACGTAATAACAAACCCACCATGATGGTTGAGATATAATGGGCAAGGGAAATAGTTACCCCGACTTGGACAATCCCAAACATACCCACTGCCACGGCCCCAAACATAAAAAGGGGATCGGCTGTATTGGTAAAGCTCATAAGCCTTTCGGCTTCAACCCTTGTTATCATTTCCTTCCGCCTGAGTTCTGCCGTCAATACTGCCCCTATGGGATAACCGGAGGCCAACCCCATGGCCATGACAAAGGCCCCAGCCCCGGGTATATTGAAAACAGGACGCATGAAGGGTTCCAACAGAACCCCCAGGAAGTGAACTACTCCTAAACCCATAAGTACCTGCCCAGCTATAAAAAAAGGCAGAAGAGCGGGAAAGACGATCTCGAACCAGACTTGTAACCCCTGGGCAGCGGCTTCAAAGGAAATATCGGGGTACTTGACCATACAGACCGTTAGGACGACGGCTCCCAGGGCCATAACATAGACCACAAATAAATTCCTAAGTTGTTCTGGTTTTTTCCCCACTTTAAAAGCCTCCTCCCAGGAGCAAACCCCGGGCGATGAATTGCTATATGCTTAATGACAGCTCATATAGATTATATTGCCGGGGGATTATTATTATGCCAGACGATGGCTTGCTGGGTTCAATGAGGACTAAGTGAATGAATTTAAGGGCGATAAGCTTGACCTATTACACCTTCTAATTACTTGCTATATAATAAGGCCAGATCATTAGTAAGGCCATGGAGGTTGGATGCAATGGAAGGGGAAGAACCTAAAATTGGACTAGCGTTGGGTGCAGGGGCACTGCGAGGTTTGTGTCATCTGGGATTACTGCAGGTTTTCAGGGAGGAAAATATCCCCGTCAGCTTTGTTGCCGGTACAAGCATCGGCGCTGTTATGGGGGCATTTTTCGCCGCGGGAAAAGATCTTCAGCTGCTGATTGATGTTGCCAAACACCTTCGTCTTCGGCATTTGGTCGACCCGATTATACCCAGGGAAGGGATCATTCATGGCAAAAAAATAACAGAGCTACTGCATCTGTTCCTCCAGGATATTACCTTTGCGGAGCTTCAAATCCCCTTAGCTGTTGTAGCCACTGATCTACAATGCGGAACCGAGGTGGTCCTGCAAAAAGGATCAGTCGTTGATGCAGTAAGGGCCAGTATCAGTATACCGGGAATATTTACACCCGTCATTAAAGACGGGCAGATATTGGTAGATGGTTGCTTAGTTAATAGGGTACCCATCGACACAGTACGTAAAATGGGTGCAGAAAAGGTGATCGCCGTCAGTATTCTTCTCCCACCCTTGGCCCAACAACTCTTGAAAAATGTGGCCGATATAATTCTACAGTCATTTGATGTCATGCAGCTTCAGCTAACAGCCTGCAAAACCCAAAGGGCTGAAATTGTTATAGAACCGAATGTGGCAAAATTTAGCCCGGCCCGGCTGGATAGTGTGGAAGAATGTATTCAAGAAGGGGCGGAAGCTGCACGTCGGGCCTTACCTCAGATTAGAGCTCTTCTCCAGACCTAAGGTCCACCTTTGCCAGGTTGAGCAATGGCTATTTGGTTATAATCAGGGGATTGGTATAGTCTTGACCCGCCTTCCGGGCACTATGGCAGGGGTAAGCTAGAACATATAAGTCGGTGGCTAGAGACTCCAGATCCCACATACGGGCAGCTCGACTTGAATGGCGAATAATGGCTGGAAGCTCGCGGGCAGGCCTTGTAACCAAGGGCAGGCACGCCTTTTTTTTGATAGTCTGGAGTAATTTTTTCCCCGAAGGAGAAAAACCCAATAGGCGTAGGTAGCAGGGTTTAGTTTGGGGAGCAAAATTTATAGCATCTTCTTTTTTCATCCCCAACAACAAATGCAAAAGCAATCTTTGTAGATGGGTTTGGGTATATCGTTTGGTTTTCATTTTTGCCAGCAAACACTCAATACTGCCACAGGATCTGGCTGCACGCTTCAGGCGATTTTCCAGACCCTCTCTAATCCCATCAATTTGCCTCAACGCCGGAAGGGGGGTACGCCGAATGAGGCTAATGATTTGAGATTCAAAGGCGTTGATAAAGATGGGTGCCCTTCCTGCATCTATTTCTTGTTTCAAAAGATCCCAGGATTTTGGCGGTATAACCCCGGACAACTTTGTTCGCCAATTATAAGCACGGAGGGCTAATCTTATGGCTGTGGCACTGGCAATCGTAGAACCTTTCAATCTTTTATCATGGTATCCCGAGCTCAAGCGGGAAATAGTCAGAGGTTGGATACCACTTTTAAGCCGCAGGATGGCCTGCAAATATTCTAACCCCAAAATATTATTGGGATGGCGAACCAGGGAGTACAATTCCTCCGCTGAGAGATGTTCTAATCCGGGGATTCCCCTCGCATATTGATAGTCCATCAGACTAGAAGCCCGGGCAGCTGGAAAAGGCAAGCCAGTATTCAAATATGTTTTCAGTTTCTTTTGGAAGAAATCCCCCTCTTGGAGTAAAAAACAGGCCAAGCTTTCCAATTCTTTAATTTTCCCATGTTCGCTACCAAATACCAGATACTCGACCACCCCCGTCGCCTGCAACAGTTGGACCGCACCACTGGCAAACCCCTGGGCGTGTTGGCTAGCATATACAAGCGGGAGTTCCAATACTATATCGGCTCCTTCCGCAAGGGCCATCTTTGTTCTGGCCCATTTATTTACTATCGCCGGTTCACCCCGTTGGGTAAAATTACCACTTAAAACACAGACTATTAAATCGGCTCCGGTTAGACGACGCGCTTCTTCAAGGTGATACCTGTGTCCCTTGTGAAAAGGGTTGTACTCTGCGATTACTCCCGTCACCAGCACCTATATCACCCCTCTTATTTGTTTTCTTTATCCAAGTCCGGGTTCCTGCCTTGGATTTGTTCATTTCTTAACAAACAAGGCAGGATATTTCATTCCTTTGTCGAATGGGGAAAGGGACTGTTTACATATACCGGGGTGAATATTAATTAAACGAAGGGAGAGGGATATAATATGCACATCCCATAGCATTTCGATTATTTTGCTATGAAGGGGATAGAAACTTTTTGTAATTTTATATCAATCAGGAGGGTTATATAAATGGATCTGTTAACCCAGATTAAAAGTAAAGCAAAGGAAAGTAAAAAAACTATTGTATTGCCAGAGGCAACAGAAGAGCGAATGATAAGGGCTGTACCTATTGTTGAGGACGAAGAGATTGCGGAACTTATCCTTCTGGGCAATCCCGCTGATATACGCGCAACCGCTAAGGATTTGGAAATAGATATTAGCAATGTTAAGATCATAGAGCCGCAAACCTCTTCCAAGTTCGATGACTATAGCAAGCTCCTCCATGATCTGCGCCACCATAAAGGGCTTTCAGCTGAAAAAGCCCGTGAAATGACCTGCAGCCCCATGTACTATGCTGCACTAATGGTTAAAGCAGGGGATGCAGATGGTTATGTAGCCGGGTCTATCCATACCACACCCGATGTCTTTCGGCCGGCATTACAGATAATAAGAACTGCCCCCAATATCTCCATCGTTTCCAGTTCCTTTATAATGATTGTCCCCGATTGTACCTTAGGATATAATGGCACTTTTGTTTTTGCTGATTGTGCCCTAAACCCGGACCCAACGGCAGAACAACTGGCGGAAATTGCCATTGCCACAGCCCAAACTGCTTCATCCCTGGTCGGAGTTGAGCCCAAGGTCGCCCTTCTTTCCTTCTCTACCAGGGGTAGTGCCCAGCACCCCCATGCAGAAAAGGTGGTGGAGGCAACTAATATAGTTAGGGAAAAGGCTCCAGATCTCCTAGTGGATGGCGAACTACAGCTCGATTCTGCCATTGTTCCGGCCATTGGCAAGCAAAAGGCCCCGGATAGTGTTATTGCCGGCCAAGCTAATGTTTTGGTTTTCCCCGAGCTGCAGTCTGGCAATATTGGTTACAAGTTGGTGGAACGTTTGGCTAAGGCCAAGGCCGTGGGACCGGTTACCCAGGGGATGGCACAGCCGGTGAATGACCTTTCCCGGGGATGCACTGTAGATGATATTGTTAATGTAATTGCAATTACAGCCGTTCAAGCCCAAGGTTAGTCAGCAAAGGGAGGTAACTTCAATGAAGGTTTTGGTTTTAAATTGCGGCAGCTCATCCATCAAGTATCAGCTCTTCGATATGACACAAAATATTGTCATGGCCCAGGGAGTATTGGAGAGGATCGGTATAAATGGATCCCACCTCACCCATATTCCCAATGGGGATAGTGCTACCAAGGTAGAGATCACCGGGGAAGTCCCGGATCATAGAGTTGGTATTCAGATGGTTGTAGATGCACTGCTGGATGATAAGCATGGTGTCATTGCTGACATGGATGAAATAAATGCCGTTGGCCACAGAATTGTCCATGGCGCGGAAAGGTTTTCTGATTCCTTTATTATAAATGATGAAATAATGAAGACCTTACACGAATGTTCCGAACTTGCTCCCCTACACAATCCCGCCAATATTACGGGGGTGGAGGCTTGTAGTGAACTCATGCCCGATATTCCCCAGGTCGCTGTTTTCGATACTGCTTTTCACCAGTCAGTTCCGGAAGAAGCCTATATATATGGGCTGCCCTACCGCTACTATGAAAAGTATGGTATACGCCGGTACGGTTTTCACGGCACATCCCACAAGTATGTTGCCCAACGATGTGCTCTACTAATGGGTCAACCCGAAAATGGGTTAAAAATTGTCACCTGCCATTTGGGAAATGGCTGTAGCATAACAGCTGTTAAAAATGGAAAATCCGTCGACACCAGCCTGGGTTTTGGCACTATTGCCGGACCAATTATGGGAACCCGCTGTGGGGATATAGACCCGGCTATTATTCCCTTTTTAATGGACAAGGAAGAATTAAATCCCCATGAATTAAATAATATCCTTTATAAAGAAAGTGGCTTATTGGGAATCTCCGGTGTAGGCAGTGATATGCGTGATGTGGAGAAAGCAGCCGAAGGTGGTAATAAGAGGGCCCAACTGGCCCTGAAGGTCTTTGCCTACATGAATCGCAAGTTTATCGGTGCTTATGCAGCCGCCATGGGTGGTATAGATGCCATTGTATTTACTGCTGGCATCGGCGAAAATGGCATTTCCATCCGGGAAATGATCTGCCAGGGACTGGAGTTTTTGGGAGCAGAACTAGATCTGGAGAAAAACCAGGTCCGGGGCCAGGAAGTAGAGATCAGCCGTGACGGCGCCGCCACAAAGATATTTGTTATACCAACCAATGAAGAATTGATGATTGCCCAAGATACCCTAAAACTTGTACAGGCATTATAATTTTCAATCTTGGCCAGGATAACTAAACTGATTACAATAACATTTGTTTATACAGAGGGGAGGGAGCCTTTATGAAGGTCAATGTCGCTGAACTGATAAGAAGACCAGGAGCCCAAATTGATGTTAAGCTCGAAGGATATTTACCTTCTTTAGAAAAGGAATTGGCCCCGGAAGCAACCCTTCTTTCACCGGTAACTGCAAAGTTACGCATCGATAATAGCGGCACCTTAATTGTGGTTGAAGGAACCCTCCTGGTGCGGGTACAGCTACACTGTAGTCGTTGCCTAAAGGAGTTCGCCCTGGATCTTGATGTGTCCTTTAATGAAGCATTCCGTGAAAAAGGGCCATCTGCTGGCATGGGAATGGAACAAGATGATGAAATCATACTTTTCTCTGGTGATATCATTGACTTCACCACCACGATCAGAGATAATTTAATAGCAGCACTGCCGATGAAGGCCCTTTGCCAAAAAAACTGCCGAGGCCTGTGCCCTCGTTGTGGGCAGGATCTTAACCAAGGCGAATGTGACTGTCCCAAGTCGGAAGGAGACCCGCGGATGGCAGTCTTGGGCAAGCTGCTAAAAACAGAGCAAGATAAATCGTAAATCATATTACTGTTAGGAAAGGGGGGTCCAGCAATGGCTGTACCAAAGAAACGCATGACCAGGGCTAGGCGCGACCGACGTCGGGCCCATTGGAAACGTAAATTATCCCTGCCCGGTTTGGTTGAATGCCCCCGCTGCCATGAACCAAGACTCAGCCATCGGGTATGTCCCAACTGCGGCTTTTACAAAAATTACCGAGTTGTGGCTAAAAAAGATTAGCCAACAATATTACAACTTATAAAGGGTAA
>JAAYTH010000099.1 GCA_012523785.1 Bacillota bacterium
AAACTGTAGGGAGCGGTGCCCCCACCGCTCCGTGCAAATTACCGCTGCCACGACCTAGCACAGACAAATGTAGGGGGGACCATTGGTCGCCCGTCTCCCGGGCACGGAACGACGAGGGCGTCGTTCCCTACACTTATCGCGATATCTTCCGCATAAACCGTGGGGGGCACGGAACGACCAGGGCGTCGTTCCCTACAAGTTACCGCGAAATTACCAATTAAACCGTAGGGAACGGTGCCCCCACCGTTCCGTGCAATTTACCGCGAAATTTACCAATTAAACCGTAGGGAGCGGTGCCCCCACCGCTCCGTGCAATTTACTGCGATACCTTTGTTTAAAGTAAAAGGAGAACCAAAGGGAAAGGGCCCGGACCATTATTTAGGGCCGGATGTAGACCCTATTTTTCATAAAATGATTGCATGTGGAAACAGGGGATATTTTCCCGTTTTTGGGAGGATTTCAAAGACTGGTATAGAATTTTAATACAAGCCTCTTTACTTCACCTAATTTCCCCAGTGAAAGCAACAGATTTCCCTAATCCAAACTACTGTGGTTCCTGGGAGTATAGTAAACAGGCCACAGTAGTTTATCCTGTTGTGCCAAATTATTCCCCGCTAGGAGGTGTATTATTTTTGCCGTTTTCATGTCTAGTATCTAACAAAAATCTTCATAGACGGCAACCATTGTAAAATGCTGGCTGCAAATGTGGAAAGCAATATGTCCTAAAAATTCACAACAGAAGGTGAAAGGATAGATGGAGAAAAATATTTTTGATGTAATCATAATAGGTGCCGGGGTTGCCGGTGCTAGCGCTGCCAGGGAATTATCCAAGTTCAAATTAAAGGTTGCGGTTTTAGAAAAAAACATAGATGTCGCCTTTGGTGCAACCAAGGGAAGCCACGCCATTGTTCACTGTGGTTTTCCCACCAGTGATTTTACCCCCCTAAAAAATAGGGGAGAACTCAAGGGAAATTTAATGATGGAGCAGTTGTGTAAAGAATTAGATGTGGAATTTATCAGGCCCGGCAAGCTCTTAATAGCCTTCAATGATAAAGAATTAGATCTGGTTAAAAACTGGCAATTAAAATTGCGCCGAAACGGAGTAATCAATACCCAACTAATTACTGACAGAAAGACACTCAATGAAATGGAACCCAACTTGTCTGATGAAGTGGTAGGGGCTTTGCATACACCCAACACTGCCATTACTTCTCCTTGGGCGCTGGTGTTTGGGTTAATTGAAAATGCAATTGATAATGGTGTTGAATTGTTTGTCGATACCAAGGTTACTGGAATATCTACTAATGATAAAGGCAAGTTTTCCTTGGAAACAAATAAGGGAACATTTGAATCCAGTTATATTATAAATGCAGCGGGAATTAATGCTGATGATCTGGCCAATTTAATCGGCGATAATAATTTCGAATTAACTAATTCTCGCCATCAAAGATTAATAATTGATAAAAGATGCCAGGGTATGGTCAAGCATGTAATCAGGGGTCTTAATGAAAAGGGCGCCCTGGGAGATTTTGTTACCCCTACCGTCCACGGCAATTTAATGGCCGGGGAATATGTGGAGATAGTCTCCAAGGGCAACACAGAAACCACCAGAGAGGGATTAGCAGAGGGTGTGGTGCCCAAATATCTAAAAATATTCCCCTCACTTTCCCCGGCCAATGTTATAAAACCCTTTGCCGGTGCGGTCCCCCTGGCTGATCTTTCGGGCGAATTTCATATTGGATTGTCTCCAGCCAACAGCAAATTTATCAATATGGTGCTGGGGGCCTCCGGCTTGACGGCTGCACCCGCCATGGCAGAGTTTGTGGTTCAGGAACTCCTGCCCTTGGCCGGGGCCAAACTGGAAAATAAAGAAGAATTTAACCCCATCCGAAAGGAAATTCCACGCATTGACGAAATGGATAATGAAGAAAGGGCTAAATATATTAGCCAAGATCCCCGCTATGGCCATATAGTTTGTCGCTGCGAGACAGTTTCTGAAGGGGAAATAGTGGAAGCCATTAGAAGAGGGGCCACGACCAGGGATGGTATTAAGCTCCGGACCCGGGCCGGAATGGGAAGATGCCAGGGCGGCTTTTGTGGACCGAGGGTGCTAAAGATTCTGGAGCGGGAGTTAAATAAGCCCCTAACCGAAATAACGCGCCGGGGTGGAAATTCTGTAGAGACGATGTTTGCAACCAAAGAACTGCGGCAGGACCGAGGTGAAGGCAATGACTAATGTTATAAAAAGACATGTCGATATCGCTGTTATTGGAGCAGGCCCGGGGGGACTAGGAGCGGCCATTAGGGCCAAGGAGGAAGGGGCCAAGGATGTGGTCCTGGTGGAGCGTGCTGAGGAGTTGGGCGGCATCTTACCCCAATGTATTCATAATGGCTTTGGTTTGCACTATTTTGGGGAGGAGCTGTCAGGCCCGGCTTACGCCCATAAACTTATCAAGAAGGTTGAAAAATCTGGTGTAGAAGTGCTGACCCATACCATGGCTATAGACCTGGATAGTACGGGTAAAATTACCGCTGCCAATAACAAGGGGATAATGGAGATAATACCCCGGGCGGTTATATTGTGTATGGGCTGCCGTGAACGTTCAAGGGGAGCACTTATGATTCCCGGAGAACGGCCGGCGGGTATTTTTACGGCCGGTACAGCCCAAAGGCTAATAAATATCGAAGGCTCCCTCCCGGGGAAGAAGGTCCTAATACTTGGCTCCGGCGATATTGGTATGATCATGGCCCGGAGATTAATTTTAGAAGGGGCAGAAGTACCAGCAGTGATTGAGTTATTGCCCTTCATTGGCGGTTTGGTAAGAAATGAAGTACAGTGTCTAAATGATTTTAATGTACCCACCTATACCAAGCATACAGTTACACACATTATGGGTGAAGAAAGACTGGAAAGGGTTGAGGTGGCAGAAGTCGGGGCCGATAGAAAACCATTGGCCGGAACGGAAAAGGTTTTTGATTGTGATACCCTATTACTTTCCGTCGGACTGATCCCGGAAAACGAGCTTTCGTTAATGGCGGGGGTAAAACTCAATCCATTGACCGGTGGCCCCCTGGTGGATGAATTTTGGCAGACATCGGTGCCGGGTATTTTTGTCGGTGGCAATGTCTTACATGTGCATGACCTGGCCGATTATGTTACTGAATCAAGTGAACAAGCAGCCAGCAATGCGGTAAGGTATATCAGTTCTAATAAAAAAGTGGCCGACAGTAAAATCACCATCAAGGCTGGCAAAAATATAAGATATGTGGTACCGAACTCTATTTCTGGTTCCAACCCGGTTAGCTTCTACCTCAGGATTGCCTGGCCCTTAAACAAACCTACAATTAGTATTGGTGATATCTACCAGAAAAAGATCAACTATTATCTCAGACCCAGTGAACAGATACGTCTGGATGTACCGGCGGATAGATTCCAGAACCTAAATAATTCAATCAGGGAATTGGTTGTTTCCTGTGAAGGCGAGGAAGTGACTTTCTAAATGAAGGTAAAACAAGTAATTTGCTTGGGCTGTCCCATAGCTTGTAATATAGAAGTCAAGTTTAATGATGTCGATGATATAAAGGATGAAAATATAAGTAACCATCGCTGCAAAAGGGGTATAGAGTATGCTAAAAGTGAGGTTAAAAATCCAACCCGGATGCTGACAACAACTGTTAAAATCCAAAGTGAAATTTTGGAATTATTGCCGGTGCAAACAAGCAAGCCGATAGACAAAGGAAAGCTATTGGAGTGCATGGATGAACTGGCCAAGGTTAGGGTTGCACCCCCTATAGACTATAACCAAGTAGTCCTGGAAAATATTTTAGACACTGGAGTCGATATTGTCTCTACCACGGAAGTTAAAAGATAAGTGTTACTCGTATGGGGACATATTGTAATGTCATCCGGAGCGAAGCGAAGGCTCCTAAACGTTAGACTGTAAAGATCCTTCCGGCGCTGCCCTCAGGATGATAACTAAGATGTGGTTGGTAGATGTGGCTGTGTAGTTACAATAAAAAGACAGGAGGGTACCATAATGTTTGATAGTCACCTGCATGTAGATTGCTTACCAATGGAAGAAATGGAAATGATGGTCTTGTGTGGGGTCAATAATGTTGTTTCCTGTATGTTTTATCCCCATGTGCATGTAGACATAGATTCTTTACTTTTAGAAAAGCATACAGAGAGACTGCTTAAGTTTGAAACCTGGCGTGCCGCCCAAGCTGGATTGAATTGTTTTCATGCCGTCGGTATAAATCCGGTAGCCGTTCCTTCAGACTATGAGGTATATTTAGAGAAGCTACCGGACTTTTTAAAGGAAAAGGAAGTAGTGGCGATGGGGGAAATAGGTTTTGAACCGGCTTCACAGACACTTCCGGATGTTTCCGAACAGGAAAAACTTGTTCTATCCCTGTTGGATATAGCCAAGGCTAGCAATAAACCGGTAATATTTCATACACCCCATGCACCTGAACTAAAAAAGAAATATACTGAAAAATGCTTGCAGTTGTGCAAAGATAAGGGCATTCCACCTCAAAAAATTGTTATAGACCATGCCTCCGGGGATACAATTGCTACAATTTTAGAGGCCGGAGCCTGGGCTGCTATTTCCATACAACCCTGGAGAAGGTTGGATGCAGCCGATGCTGTGGATTTAATCGAAGAGTATGCGGATGGTAAGGTCATGGTTGATAGTGACTATAGCTGCTTGAGATCCGATGCCCTGGCAGTGCCAAAAGTTTACCAAGAAATGAAAAGGCGCAAGATGTCTCCGGACCTTATAGGCAAAATATTAAGCGATAACCCCGCCCGCTGTTTTGGTTTGCCGCGATAAATCCTCATTCCTGCTGTAGAATATTACCTTGAGGGTACAATACTACAGTGGTGCAATTCGAAAAAGACGTAACTATTAGCAGCAAAACATAATGCTATTCTGAATGAAGCGGGGAATTTTAGCATTAGGCTGTAAAGATCCCTCGGGCAATGCCCGGGGGATCTTTATATTCTTTAAAGGACAAAATCCCCTATTTTACTCCGGATGACACCACCGGGTACCAGCGAACAGCAACTTTTCTAATACATTCCGCGACATAAAAAGCAAATTTACCACAAAACGTGGTATGAAAAAGAAAAGTTATTGGCATATAATTCTTGACAAGGCAACATATGCCCCATCTATTTTTGGAAGGTCCCGGCGCAAATTTAAGAGTGGTGGTGTTTCCGGTTCGGTTGGGAGGAGGGGAATTGGGATGGCAGCCTATAGCATCAACGGTATTAATGGCTGGATCTATAACTAGGGGCAACATACACACCGCCCGACGGCCCCAGTATTTGGACGCCACGGCCTAGCGCAGACAAATGTAGGGGCGACCATTGGTCGCCCGTTCCCGGGCGCGGAACGACGAGGGCGTCGTTCCCTACATTTATCGCGATATCTCCCGCATAAACCCTAGGGAGCGGTGCCCCCACCGTTCCGTGCAAATTACCACGAAATATTCCCAATAAACCGTATTCCCCGGGCAAAATGTGACAGAC
>JAAYTH010000100.1 GCA_012523785.1 Bacillota bacterium
TATTATTCAGGGGAAAGTATCCGGAGGATTTTTACTGTCTACCGCCAGAGATCTGCACCTTGGCCAAGGTGGCATGGGGTTTGCCGCCGCGGGGTTTACTGCTTCACTTTTGCCCTAAGATTAAAACCGTCATCCCTATTAACGAGTAATTCAGATAATAGGGAAAGGGGGGAGGATTTTGCCATGTTTTGGCGAATGGATAGAGGATGGAAATCAATGTCAACCGTTGGAGGCCAGCGAAATGGTGCATTACTATGCCCACACAGATGAAACTGATAAAAAGAATAATTGGCAATTGCTGCGAACACATTTAACGGGTGTAGCCCATAGGGCGGCTAGTTTTGCTGCCCCCTTTGCAGCAGAAGAACTGGCTTTGGCTGCTGGTCTACTCCATGATTTGGGCAAATACTCCCTAGAATTTCAGAGTCGTTTAGAGGGTGAAAACATACGGGTTGACCACTCAACGGCAGGAGCCCAAGAGGCGGAAAAAATATATGGAAGGGCATTAGGTAGGATACTTGCTTATGTTGTTGCCGGACATCATGCCGGGCTTCAAGACTACGGTTCTCCAGCAGATGAAAGTTCTCTGGCTGCCCGGTTAAATAAGAAAGATATACCCAACTATGGGGCATATCTGGGAGAACCTTTGCAATGGCCCGATTTAAGATCATTTCACCTGTCTTTAAATACCATTCCTGAACAAGAAGGATTTAGCATGGCTTTTTTTATCCGTATGCTTTACTCTTGTTTAGTAGATGCCGATTTTTTGGATACTGAAAAGTACTGTCAGCCACAAAAAAGTGCTGCTCGGGGGGGATATCCCAATTTACACCAGATGCGGCAGCAGCTTGCCCACTATCTAGAGGGCATTATAACTAGGGCACCGGAAACTACAATTAATAAGGCCCGATCAGCTATTTTAGAACAATGCCGGAAAAAGGCTAATCTTCCACCGGGGATATTTACCCTAACCGTTCCGACGGGGGGTGGCAAAACCCTTTCTTCCTTAACCTTTGCCCTAGAACATGCCCTTTGCCATCGATTAAAGCGGATAATCTATGTGATTCCTTTTACCACCATTATAGAGCAGAATGCCCAGGTTTTTCGGACCGCAGTGGGGGAAGAGGGAGTAATAGAACACCACAGCAATTTCCAATACCCGGAAGAAAAAGAAGTGGGATGGAGCCAAACAGGAGCGAAGATGCGCCTGGCGACTGAGAATTGGGATGCCCCCCTAGTAGTAACAACCAATGTTCAGTTCTTTGAATCCCTCTTTGCCAATAGAGTGTCAAAATGTCGGCGGTTACATAACATTGCCCAAAGTGTTGTAATTTTAGACGAAGCCCAGATGATACCCACCGGCTATTTACGACCTTCCTTGGCGGCCCTGGTCGAACTTGTTCAAAACTACGGGGCAACTATAGTAATTTGTACCGCTACCCAACCCGCTCTGGAAAATCTATTTCCCGTGGAAATAAAACCTATGGAGTTGGCTCCAGAGCCGACGAAATTATATGAAACCTTTAGGCGGGTTAGGGTAATCCCACTGGGCAAATTGGATGATGGCGAGCTTACCGGCAAAATAAAGGATTTAAGACAAGTATTATGTGTAGTAAACACCCGAAAGCATGCCCGTGAATTGTTTCTAAAGATAAAAGATTTTCCCGGTGCATATCACCTCAGCGCCCTCATGTGCCCCACCCATCGTTTCGTAATTCTTCGTGAAATTAGGGAAAAACTGGCCGCGGGTAAACCTTGCCGGGTTATTTCCACCCAGCTCATCGAGGCTGGGGTTGATATCGATTTCCCCGTCGTATATAGGGCTGCAGCTGGCCTAGATTCTATTGCCCAAGCCGCTGGGCGCTGCAATCGCGAAGGCAAAAGAAAACAGGGTTATGTTTATGTATTCTGGCCGGCGGAAGCTGGTCTACCCCGGGGGTGGTTTAGTCGTACTGCAACATTGGGCAGCATGGTTTTGCGCGGAAAGCAGGACCCATTATCCCTTCAGGCAGTAAACGAGTATTTTAATCTTCTTTACGATGTGGAGGGGGAAAATCTGGATCGCAAAGGAATTATGGATATGTTGGAGGAACGAAAACATGAACTGGCTTTCCCCTTTCGGAAAATTGCTTCTCAATTTCGTATCATTGAAAGTCCTACTGAGGCCCTAATAATTCCCTGGGATGATAGGTGCCAAAACTTATTAGAAAGGGCGCAACACACCCCATATTTGGGTGGATTAGCCCGTAAATTCCAGCCCTATGTGATACAGCTCTATCCGGAGGAGTTTACCCAACTTGTCCGTGCCGGGGTTGTGGCCAGCATTGGTGGGGTTTTTTATTACCTTGCTGATGCCAGCCTTTATGATTCCCGACTGGGGCTGCAGGGACATCTGAGCATGGTTCCGGCCGATGAACTACTGATTATCTAGTTTTAAAGGAAGGAGGTATATGATGGGTTATGGGATACGGCTCAAGATATGGGGGGATTATGCCTGTTTTACCAGGCCCGAAATGAAGGCTGAACGGGTGAGTTATGACGTTATTACTCCCTCGGCTGCTCGCGGAATTATCGAGGCTATTCATTGGCGGCCGGCAATCCGCTGGGTTATTGACCGGATTCATGTCTTAAATCCTATTCGGTTCGATAGTATCCGCCGCAATGAAGTGAGTGGCAAAATTTCAGCCCGTACTGTCGAAAGGGCCCGGGAAGGGGGCAAGGTGGCTTTGGGTCAATCGGTTACCAAAGAACGTCAGCAAAGGGCTACTCTTTTACTGCGAGATGTTGCCTATGTGATTGAGGCCCATTTCGAGCTAACAGGAGAGGCTGCACCTTCGGATACTGCGGAAAAACACTACAATATGTTTTTACGGCGGGCCAGAAAGGGGCAGACTTTTCATCACCCTTATCTGGGATGTCGGGAATTTCCCGCCCGCTTCCAATTGATAGAGGGAGAAGTTGAATCTTCCTTTTATCAAGAGGAACAGGAGAAGGATCTGGGGTGGATGCTACTAGACATTGATTTTGCCCATGAACTAACACCACGTTTTTTTCGGGCTATCATGCGCGAAGGTGTAATTACAGTGCCTAAGATGACCCAAGGAGGTGAGTAAACTATGATTATAAATACCCTTTACCAGTACTATGAAAAACTGCGGGCTGAATATGAAGATCTTGTTCCCAAACCCGGTTATAGCCAGGAAAGAATATCCCTAGCCTTGATTTTAAGCCCCAATGGAGAACTGTTGAAAACCATTGATTTGCGAACTGCCGAAGGAAAAAGATTGCTGCCTAAAATAATAGTGGTGCCGGAGAGGCAAAAAAGGTCGAGGAATATCTCGGCAAATTTCCTTTGGGATAATGCCACCTACGTTTTAGGCCTTGATACAAAGGGCAATCCGGAACATACCCAGCAATGTTTTAAGGCTTTTGTTAAATTACATACAACTCTTTTAGAAGGCAACCAGGATATGGGGGCAAAGGCAGTATTGGCTTTTTTGCAAAATTGGGATCCAACAGAAGCCGCCCAGCATCCATTAGTGGAACCATTTTATGAGGATTTTGAAGCCGGTGTCAATCTAACATTTCGCCTAGACGAAGACAGGGGTTATATACATCAGCGACCTACATTACAAAAAGTATGGGAACACCATCATAAAAGTAAAGTATCTGATTATATCGGACAATGTCTAGTGACGGGAAAAACCGCCCCAGTTGCCCGGCTGCATCCCCTAATTAAAGGGGTGGTTGGGACCAAAGGTTCGGGTGCCGCCATGGTTTCCTTTAATTTGGATGCCTTTACCTCCTATGGGAAAAGTCAAAATTACAATGCTCCCATCAAAGAGGAAGTGGCCTTCGGTTATACTACGGCCCTCAATTATCTACTAAAAAGCCCCAAACACCGGTTGCAAATAGGCAATACCACGACAATTTTTTGGGCCGAGCGTCCCGATGGACAAGAAGAAAGCCTCCTTGCTGAATTATTGGATCCCAGCATTGGGGGAAATTCCCGGGCATCGGAATACCGTCGCGACCCGGCCACAAGACAGCAAGTTCATGATTTGTTAAAGCGGGTGCGAAGAGGTCAACCTATTCAACCGGCTATGAGCGAAGTAAAGGAAGATGTGCGGTTTTATATTCTGGGACTTTCCCCCAATGCCAGCCGTCTATCAGTACGTTTTTGGCATACAGATACCTTTGGGCAACTAGTCGGAAAAATTGGCCAGCATTACCGCGATAGTTATCTTATACCCATGTGGCCAAAGGACCCACCCTTCATAGCTCCTTGGCAAATTTTAAGGGAAACGGCCCCCCAAAAGAGTAGTTCAGATATCCCACCCCTATTAGGTGGTGCCTTAATGCGCTCCATACTTCAGGGTTTTAACTATCCCCTTAGTTTGTACTCCATACTTCTGAGCAGGATCCGGGCCGATGGTGAAGTCAACTACGTTCGGGTGGCCGCATTGAAAGCATGTCTTCTTCGACAAGCCCGTTTTCGGGATGATAAAAAAAGAGAGGTGATGATTACCGTGTCTCTAAATGAAGATAGCACCAACACTCCCTATCGACTTGGCCGGCTCTTTGCCTTATTGGAAAAGGCCCAGCAGGATGCTAATCCCGGTATTGGGGCGACCATCCGCGACCGGTATTTTGGTGCGGCTTCGGCTAACCCAGGCCGAGTATTTCCCATTTTGCTGCGCCTAGCCCAGCACCATATTGCCAAATCAGATTATAAAATAGCCCTCGACAAAAGTATCCAGGAAGTTGTTAGCCGGGTGACTGGTTTTCCAGCTAATCTGAACCTGGAAGAACAGGGGCTATTTGTGTTGGGTTATTACCACCAAAGGAAAGCCCTGTACCAAAAAAAATCTAATGATAAAGAGGTGTTAGATGATGACAGCCATTGAAAAACGGCATGAATTTGTTCTCTTCTTTGACGTAGAAAATGGGAACCCCAATGGGGATCCTGATGCGGGTAACCTCCCCCGCATTGATGCCGAAACGGGTCATGGGCTCACTACAGATGTATGTCTTAAACGTAAGATTCGCAATTATGTTGAGTTGGTAAAGGAAGGACAAGAAGGATATGAAATATATGTTACAGAAGGTGCAGTTTTAAATCTCCAGCATCGTAGGGCCTATGAGGCCTTGGACCTCAAACCACAGGCCAAAAAATTGCCCAAAGATGTAAAAAAGGCCCGCGAGCTTACCAATTTTATGTGTCAACACTTTTACGATATCCGTACCTTTGGGGCCGTTATGACAACAGAAGTAAATTGTGGTCAGGTTCGGGGCCCTGTGCAGTTAAACTTTGCCCGTAGCATTGATCCCATTGTTCAACAAGAAATAACTATTACCCGTATGGCGGTAACCTCGGAAAAGGATGCTGAAAAGAAGGATCGGGAAATGGGCCGCAAACACATAATTCCCTATGCTTTGTATCGGGTGGAAGGTTATATTTCCGCTCCCTTGGCCAACAAAACCGGTTTTTCCAAGGCCGATTTAGAGCTCCTCTGGGAATCATTAATTAACCTGTTTGAACATGATCGTTCTGCCGCCCGGGGGAAAATGGCTTCCCGCAGGCTCTTTGTCTTTCAACATCAAAGTGCCTTGGGTAATGCCCCCGCCCATGTGCTATTTGATAGTATTGTCCCAGAACGAATTGATAAAGCAAAGCCGCCCCGCAGTTTTACCGATTATGAAATTACGGTATATAGAGACAGAATCCCCGAAAATATAGAATTACTGCAGTTGCTATGATTGTGCAAAGGAATGAAGATGAACTTTTGGCATTATCCGGGTTGCAACATTTGGCTTTTTGTGAACGGCAATGGGCCCTCATCCATCTTGAAGGCCTGTGGGTTGACAATAAACTTACTATGGAGGGCCGTATACTCCATGAGCGGGTTCATAATCCCTTTTTTGATGAAAGTCGGGATCAGCTCGTCATAACCCGGTCAGTACCCTTGGTTTCCCATAAGCTGGGGGTGTTCGGTATAGCCGATGTGATAGAATTCCAGCCCACTTTGGACAGCGCCAAAGGGGTAAAAATTTCCGGTAAAGGGGGCCTGTGGCAGCCCACCCCGGTAGAGTACAAGCGGGGTAACCCTAAACCGGATGATCGGGATATGGTACAGCTATGTGCCCAGGCTATTTGTCTGGAAGAAATGCTGGACATTACCGTTGATCTGGGCTATATCTATTACTGGCGCCCCCGACGTAGACAAAAAATTGCAATTGATGATGATTTGCGTCAACGGGTATATAAATTATCAGGGAGGATGCATTCCCTCTTCCGGGAAGGCCGTACCCCTCCGGCCCAATCCGGTGTTAATTGCAGACTATGCTCCTTCGTTGATTACTGCCTACCCAAATTAACAAAGCAAAACAAAAGCACAAAAGATTATTTCAGGCAGAACATCGAAATTAAATCCCCATTTGCCTGATGGGAGGGAGGACATGCGAAAACTCTTAAACACCTTGTATGTTACTTTACCGGAGGCCTATCTGGCCAAGGATGGCGAAAACGTCGTAGTCCGGGTTGATAACGAGGAACGTTTCCGGATTCCCATCCATAACCTGGAGGGTATAGTATCCTTTGGCTACCCGGGTGCCAGTCCGGCACTAATGAATCATTGTGCTGTAAACGATGTTGCCCTGACCTTTTTAACAGAACATGGCCGTTATTTAGCCAAGGTAGTTGGCCCTGTTTCCGGAAACGTTCTCCTCAGGCGCCGGCAGTATCGAATGGCGGATGTGGAAATAGAAACGGTTAAATTGGCGGCAGCTTTTATAGCCGGGAAAATCACCAACAGCAGAACTGTTTTACAAAGAGCCCTTCGGGATCATAGATCCTTGGAAAACCCTTTGTTGCTGTGGACTATTAAAAGACTGGGCCAGTTAATTAAAACACTAGAAGAATGCCAAAACCTAGATGTAATACGGGGAATTGAGGGAGAAGCAGCCAAAATTTATTTTACAGTGCTCAATGATCTTATCCTTACCGATAAAGATGTTTTCTATCTACGGGGACGTACCCGCAGGCCGCCTCGGGATAACATGAATGCATTATTATCCTTTATATACACCCTTTTAAGACATGATGTGGTTTCCGCATTAGAGACTGTTGGACTTGATCCGGCTGTTGGCTTTCTACATCGGGATCGGCCAGGAAGGCCTAGTTTAGCCTTAGACTTAATGGAAGAACTTCGACCTTATTTGGCTGATCGCCTGGCGTTATCCCTGGTAAATCGGAAGCAGGTTACTCCTTCGGGTTTTAGGACAAAGGAAACAGGTGCAATATATATGCAGTCTAAAACCCGCACAATAGTTTTAACTGCTTGGCAAAAGAGGAAACAAGAAGTGATAACCCATCCATATCTAGATGAGAAAATCCCCATTGGTCTATTAGCCTACGTGCAGGCAATGCTTTTGACCCGGTACCTACGTGACGATATCGATGGCTATCCTCCCTTTTTCTGGAAGTAGGAGGGGTAAAATGTTAGTGCTTATAACCTACGATGTAAGTACAATCACACCAGAAGGTCGTAGACGTTTACGACAGGTGGCAAAACAGTGTGAGGATATGGGTCAGCGGGTGCAAAACTCTGTATTTGAATGCCTAGTCAATCAGGCCCAATTTGTTGCGCTGAAAAATAGGTTAAAAAATATTATTGATCCCACTGAAGACAGTCTACGTTTTTACTTTCTCGGTAATAATTGGAAAAGAAGGGTTGAACATATCGGAACGAAAAAAAGCTACGATCCCGAAGGGGTTTTGCTGCTAGAATGATAGGCGCGAACCCCTAGTGTACATATAAACCTGGGGATCTTCGCGATGACACTACCAGACAGGGTTTAAGCAGCTTTATGGTTCCACAAGCTCTTATTAAAATATTAAGAAAGGAGGGGTTCGCGGAAAGCAAGGTTTAGGGCATTGGCAATGCTGGGATATAGAAATACCTGTCGCGCCCCCCGCGGGCGCGTGGATTGAAACTGTTAACAATCATTGAACCGTTGATTGCTTTTAGGTCGCGCCCCCCGCGGGCGCGTGGATTGAAACCCACAACGCTATACCAATGGCAATCAGTGCTGCGTCGCGCCCCCCGCGGGCGCGTGGATTGAAACAACGAGCATATTGCTATTATGAGGGCGATCTCCGGTCGCGCCCCCCGCGGGCGCGTGGATTGAAACTCAA
>JAAYTH010000101.1 GCA_012523785.1 Bacillota bacterium
TACGGCCAGCACCAAGAGCCGGGGTGAGGTTCGGGGCGGTGGAAGAAAACCATGGCGGCAGAAGGGTACCGGGCGAGCCCGCCACGGCTCCATTAGATCACCCATATGGCGCGGTGGGGCCATTACCTTTGGGCCCAAGCCTAGGGATTATACCATTAATATTCCCAAAAAAATTAGGAATTTGGCACTGAAGTCGGCCCTTACTGCCAAGGTCGCTGCGGGGGAATTAATAGTGGTGGAAGAATTGAATTTTGACGTGCCCAGGACGAGAAAAATGGTGGGGATTTTGGAAAATTTGAAGGTTGGTGGTAAGGCTTTGATTGTCACCGGGGGGCCCAATGCCATGGTGGCTAAATCTGCCCGCAATATACCCGGGGTCAAATCCTTACCGGCAACGGCACTAAATGTTTATGATCTTCTACTGCATGGGCAGTTAATTTTGACCGAAGGCGCAGTGGCAAAAGTGGAGGAGGTGCTGGGATAATGCGGACAGCATGGGACATCATTAGAAGGCCTCTTTTAACCGAGAAAGCCATGCGTTTGATGGAGGAAAATAAGTATACCTTTGAGGTGGATCGGAAGGCCAATAAATACGAAATTAAAAAGGCCGTGGAGATGGTATTTAAGGTTGAGGTAGACCGGGTGCGGACGCTTCAAATGCCAGCTAAACCAAAGCGAATGGGCCGCCATGTTGGCCAGAGGCCGGCTTGGAAAAAGGCAGTTGTTACCCTCAAGGAGGGTCATAGAATACCATTTTTCGAGGGGGCCTAGATAAATTTGGCAAGGGAGGGAATGCAAAATGGCAATTAAGAAGTTTAAGCCTGTCTCCCCCGGCCGCCGATTTATGACGGTATCCACCTTTAAAGATATTACTGGGAAGGAACCGGAAAAATCCCTTTTAGTACCCCTAAAAAAATCGGGGGGAAGGAATAGGCAAGGTCGGATGACTAGCCGGCATCGGGGTGGTAGGCACAAACGCATGTACCGGATAATTGATTTCCGGCGGGATAAGGACGGGGTACCGGCCAAGGTGGCCAGTATTGAATATGACCCTAATCGGTCGGCCCGGATCGCCCTTTTACACTATATGGATGGGGAAAAACGCTATATTCTTGCCCCGGTGGGTTTGAAGGTGGGGGATATTTTAGAGTCGGGGCCCGGGGCCGATATCAGAATTGGAAACAGTTTGGCACTGAAGGATATACCCCTTGGCACTATGATCCACAATATCGAACTCCGGCCCGGTAAGGGAGGGCAATTGGCCCGTTCGGCCGGGGCATCTGCCCAGTTGATGGCCAAGGAGGGGGCCTATGCCCATCTTAGGCTACCTTCTGGGGAGGTAAGGTTAGTACATGCCCGTTGCCGGGCCACCATTGGCCAGGTGGGGAATGTAGAGCATGAAAACATTTCCCTGGGCAAGGCCGGGCGGGCCCGCTGGAAGGGGATTCGCCCCCAGGTACGGGGGGTTGTAATGAACCCGGTTGATCATCCCCATGGCGGGGGTGAGGGTAAATCCCCGGCCGGGCGGCATCCGGTTACCCCTTGGGGCAAGCTAACCTTGGGGGCCAAGACCCGGAAGAAGAAGGCATCGGACCGCCTCATCATAAAACGTCGGACTAGGAAGTAGAAAGGGAAGGGGGTTTTAAGATGAGCAGATCGGTAAGAAAAGGGCCCTATGTACACCCTAGTTTGGATAAAAAGATCCGGGAAATGAATGCCCAAAAGGTGAAAAAGGTTATTAAGACTTGGTCCCGGAGCTCCACCATTACCCCGGATATGCTGGGACACACCATAGCTATTCACGATGGTCGTAAACATGTCCCTATTTATATTACGGAGGATATGGTGGGCCATAAATTGGGTGAATTTGCACCGACCCGTACTTTTCGGGGTCATGGTGCTCGAACGGAAAGATCTACAGCCCTAAAATAAGGACGAGGGGGGCGATAAAACATGGAAGCAAAGGCGGTAGCACGTCATATTAGAATAGCACCACGTAAGGTTCGCATCGTAGCTGATCTCATCCGGGGCAAGGATGTGAATGAAGCCTTGGCCATTTTACGTTTCACGCCGAAGCGGGGGGCCAGGCTGCTGGAAAAGGCCCTGCGTTCGGCAGTTGCCAATGCACAGGATAAGTATGATTCAGATCCCGGATCTTTGTATGTTAAGAGGGTTTATGTGGACGAAGGACCCACATTAAAACGGTTTCGTCCCCGGCGTATGGGACAGGCTTTTCCCGTTCTAAAAAGGACCAGCCACATCAGCGTTGTCGTTGAGGAAGCAGAGATGAAAAGGTAAGGAGGGATATTAGTGGGTCAAAAGGTGAATCCAGTCGGCCTGCGAATTGGCATCATCAAAGATTGGACTGCCAAATGGTATGCCGATAAGGACTACGCCGATCTCCTGCACGAGGACTTGGCGATTCGAAAATACATTAAAGATAAACTTTACCAGGCAGGTATTTCGACTATAGAGATTGAGCGGGCGGCAAACCGAATTCGGCTGACTGTACACACCGCCAAACCGGGTCTCGTCATTGGGCGGGGGGGCTCGGGGGTGGATGCTTTACGGCAAGAATTGGAAAAGATGACGGACAAAAGAGTCCATATTAATATTGAAGAGGTAAAGGTGCCAGAATTGGATGCCCAATTGGTGGCGGAAAATATTGCTGGCCAGTTGGAACGGCGCATTGCCTTTCGCCGGGCTATGAAACAGGCCATGGGGCGGACCATGCGCATGGGTGCCAAGGGAATAAAAGTCACCTGCAGCGGCCGGCTGGGCGGGGCGGAAATGGCCCGGCGGGAAGGCTATCATGAGGGGACTGTGCCTCTACAGACACTGCGGGCCGATATTGATTATGGGAGTACGGAAGCAAATACCACCTATGGTAAGATTGGGGTAAAGGTTTGGATTTACAAAGGGGAAGTGCTCCCCACAGCAAAGGAGAAGGACACTAAGGGAGGGGGAAAATAACTATGCTGATGCCCAAAAGGGTTAAATACCGCCGACAGCATCGGGTGAAAAGAATTCGTAAGGCACAGCGGGGAACAGAGGTATCCTTTGGGCAATATGGCCTTCAGGCTCTGGAACCTGCCTGGGTGACCAGCCGCCAGATCGAAGCAGCCCGGATTGCTATAACCCGGCATATCAAGCGGGGCGGCAAGGTTTGGATCAAGATTTTCCCCGATAAACCCATCACCGCCAAACCGGCGGAAACCAGGATGGGTAAAGGTAAGGGTTCCCCGGAATACTGGATAGCCGTTGTTAAACCGGGACGGGTTATGTTTGAGGTAGCCGGGGTGTCGGAAAAGCTGGCCCGGGAGGCCCTGCGCTTGGCAACCCATAAGTTACCCCTAAAGGCCAGGTTTGTAAAACGCGAAGAAGTAGGTGAGGCCGATGAAAGCTGATGTGTTGCGCGACCTGACTGATAAGGAACTACGGGAGAAACTGAATGATTTTAAAGAGGAATTATTCAATTTAAGGTTTCAATTGGCAACGGCCCAATTGGAAAATCCACTCAGGATTCGCACTGTCAGAAAAACCCTGGCCCGAATTAAAACAATCCTGCGGGAGCGGGAACTTGAGGCGGAACGTGCTTTGACTAGGGGATAAGCAGCAAGGAAAGGGGGCGGGAAAATGGGGAAAACAAATGGCCGCAAGGTGCGCTATGGAACGGTAGTAAGCGATAAAATGGAAAAGACCATTGTGGTAGAAGTACAGTCGATAGTCCGCCATCCGTTATATAAAAGGACAATGAAACGGACGACAAAATTGAAGGCCCATGATGAGAATAATAGTTGCCGGATTGGTGATCGCGTCAAGGTAGTATCAACAAGACCCTTGAGCAAAAGCAAAAGATGGCGTCTTGCGCAAATAATTCAGAAAGCTAAATAGGCAACATATATACCAGGCACCATAGCGTTAAAGGGGGGTCGTACCATGATTCAACAGGAGACCAGACTGAAGGTGGCAGATAATACCGGGGCCAAGGAAATATTATGCATTCGGGTTCTTGGCGGTTCTAGGCATCGCTATGCCAGTGTCGGTGATGTTATTGTCGCTTCAGTTAAACAGGCAACGCCTGGGGGAGTTGTTAAGAAGGGCGAACTGGTGCAGGCTGTTGTCGTGCGGACGAGGAAGGGCCTGCGCCGCCCGGATGGTTCCCATATTAAATTTGATGATAATGCTGCCGTTATTATTAGGGAAGATAAAAATCCTAAGGGCACCCGGATTTTTGGCCCCGTGGCCCGGGAACTTCGGGATAAACAGTTTATGAAGATTATTTCCCTGGCACCGGAGGTGCTGTAAAGGACTGCCGGGAAGGAGGGAGAAGGTTTATGAAGCCCAAGCTGAAGATAAAAAAAGGAGATACTGTAGTCGTTTTGGCAGGTAAAGATAAGGGTGACAAGGGTAAGGTTTTACAGGCAATTCCTACCGCCGGGCGAGTTATCGTTGAGGGCGTTAATTTGGTAAAGCGCCATACCCGTCCTACCCCTCAAATGCCCCAGAGTGGTGGGATTATTACTAAGGAAGCTCCCATCCACGTCTCCAATGTGATGCTTGTCTGCACTAAATGCAAAAAACCCACCCGCATAGGGATGAAGATACTTGCTGATGGCCAAAAGGTACGGGTTTGCAAGCATTGTGGTGAAATCATTGATAAATAATGGTTGGAAGGGAGGTTGTGCCCATGGGTCTAAGGGAACATTATCAAAAAGAGGTTGTCCCGGCCTTGAGACAAAAATTTGCTTATAAGAATATCATGGAAGTGCCTAAATTGCTGAAGGTAGTCGTCAATATGGGGGTTGGTGATGCCATCCAAAACTCAAAGCTTTTGGATGCTGCTGTCAATGATCTGACCATAATAACTGGCCAAAGGCCTGTTATAACCAGGGCCAAGAAATCAGTTGCCAGTTTTAAATTGCGGGCGGGGATGCCCATCGGATGTAAGGTTACCCTGCGGGGTAGAAGAATGTACGATTTTTTAGGGAAATTATTTAATGTTGCCCTCCCCCGGGTGCGTGATTTCCGTGGTGTTTCACCCCACTCCTTTGACGGTAGGGGTAATTATACTCTGGGATTGCGGGAACAGTTGATCTTTCCGGAGATTGAATACGATGAGGTGGAAAAAATCAGGGGAATGGATGTTGTTATTGTCACCAGCGCCAAGACGGATGAAGAGGCAAGGGAATTGTTGCATCAATTGGGGATTCCCTTTAAATCGGAATAAGTAAGGGGGGAAGCTGATGGCCAGAAAGGCACTCATAGAAAAATGGAAGAGGGGCTCGAAATATAAAGTACGTGAATACAACCGGTGCCGTATTTGTGGTCGGTCCCGGGCCTACCTGCGCAAATTTGGCATGTGCCGGATTTGTTTTCGGGAAAAAGCCCATCGGGGCGAGATCCCTGGTGTTACCAAGGCCAGCTGGTAAAGCCTGAATCCTTTACGGAGGTAGGAAGGAGGTTAATGTAAGATGTCTATGACAGATCCTATTGCCGATATGCTGACCAGGATTAGAAATGCCACCATGGTTTATCACGATTCTGTGGATATCCCCAGTTCCAAGATGAAGCTTTCAGTGGCGGAAATCCTAAAAAATGAGGGGTATATCCGCGAATATACCCATATTAAGGATGATAAACAGGGGATCTTGCGTATCTACTTAAAATACGGCCCCAATCGGGAGAAGGTCATCGGAGGGTTAAAGCGCATCAGTAAGCCCGGCTTAAGGGTATATGCCGGTAAGGAGGAATTACCCCGGGTGCTGGGGGGACTGGGAATAGCTATTGTTTCCACATCAAAGGGGCTCATGACAGATCGCCAGGCTCGTAAGGAGGGCATCGGCGGCGAGGTGGTATGCTATGTATGGTAGCCATTTTATGTGAAATTGGTTACCCAAGGAGGTGGGACCATGTCTCGTATTGGAAAATTGCCTATTGAAATCCCCCCGGGGGTAGAAGTAACCCAGGCAGGTGCCGAGGTGACGGTTAAAGGGCCCAAGGGTACTTTATGCAAGGTTCTTCCCGGGGAAATAAAAATACAAATAGAAGAAAATCAAGTGGTTGTAACACGGCCGGAGGATAAGCGCTACAAATCCCTCCATGGCCTGACCAGGACCTTGGTGGCTAATATGATTGAGGGTGTCACCAAGGGTTTTCAAAAAAACCTGGAGATAGTGGGTGTGGGCTACCGGGCGGCATTACAGGGAAATAAATTGGTGCTGCAATTGGGATATTCCCATCCGGTTGAATTCATTCCCCCACCGGGGATTGAAATTGAAGTGCCGTCCGCGACCAAGATCTCAATAAAGGGAATTGATAAGGAGCAGGTTGGGGCCCTGGCGGCCAGCATCCGAGCACAAAAGGTACCGGAACCTTACAAGGGTAAAGGGGTTCGTTACGAAGGGGAGTATGTCCGCCGTAAGGTAGGCAAGGCCGGTGCATAAGAGGTAAGGGGTTAAGTATTTTGATTGTGGGGAAAGGAGCGAAGCCTGGATGCCAAGGGAAAGTCGTAATAAAGCCAGAATTAAGCGGCATAAACGGGTCCGGAACAAGGTGTCTGGCACGGAGGCCCAACCCCGGCTCAATGTTTTCCGCAGCCACAAGCATATCTATGCCCAGATTATAAATGATCGGACGGGAACAACTTTAATTACTGTTTCGAGTTTAGATCCGGAACTTGGGAATAGGGCTTATGGTGGAAATATTGCTGCTGCCAAAAAGGTTGGAACCCTCCTGGCCAAGAAGGCCCTGGAAAGGGATATTAACCGGGTGGTCTTTGACCGGGGTGGTTATAAGTATCACGGGCGGGTGGCTGCCCTGGCGGATGCGGCCCGGGAGGCGGGGTTAGAATTTTAGGTAAGGAGGAGGGAGAGATATATGCACAGGGAAGATCATGGTGCGGCGGAAATAGAAGAAAAGGTTGTTTCTATTAACCGGGTGGCCAAGGTGGTCAAAGGGGGACGGCGCTTTAGTTTTAGTGCCCTGGTTGTGGTCGGTGATAAAGCTGGCCGGGTAGGTTTCTACTTGGGCAAAGCCGGTGAGGTACCGGAAGCGATCCGCAAGGGGGTCGAGGGGGCCAAAAAGAATATGATCGATGTTCCTATACTGGGAACAACTATACCCCACGAGATTACCGGCCGCTTTGGGGCCGGAAAGGTACTACTGAAACCGGCCGCTGAAGGGACTGGTGTCATCGCCGGAGGCCCGGTGAGGGCCGTCCTGGAATTGGCGGGAGTACGGGATATCTTGACTAAATCCTTGGGTTCGGCCAATGCCAACAATATGGTCCGGGCCACTATTGAGGGATTAAAAGCATTGAAGACCCCCCGGGAAGTGGCCAGGCTGCGGGGCATACCGGAGGAAAAGTTGTTAGGCTAGGAGGTAGTTGACCATGGGTGCATTGAAGATTACCCTTAGGCGCAGCCTGATTGGGGCCCAGCCGCGGCAGCGGGCTACGGCCAAGGCTCTGGGGCTGACTAGGATGCATAAAAGCGTTATTCACAAGGATAATCCCCAAATAAGGGGGATGATTGCTAAAATAAGCCATCATGTCGAAGTAGAGGAAGCAGAGGGAACAAAATAATTATCCCGGGGGCAAAGGATCGTGACTGATACTTGCAAAAACAAGTATTTGCCTCCTTATCCCTAGGAGCAAGAGGGAATAACATATTGGAAATTTAAGGGGGTGTAGGACTGTGAAACTCCATGAATTAAAATCGCAGCCGGGGGGGAAAGGTCCCCGTAAACGTGTCGGCCGGGGTATCGGTTCCGGGTCGGGTAAAACATCAGGCCGGGGCCAGAAGGGGCAGAAATCCCGTTCTGGGGGTGGTACCCGCCCGGGCTTTGAAGGGGGTCAAATGCCTTTATATATGCGGCTCCCCAAACGGGGTTTTAAGAATATCTTCCGGAAGGAATATGTGGTGGTAAATGTTGAGGAACTGAACAAATTTGCCGATGAAACGGTGATTACCCCCGAATTGTTGCGGGAAAGTGGTATAATTAAAAAGGTTCTGCCGGGGGTAAAAATTCTGGGCCGGGGTGAATTGGAAAAGAAATTAGAAGTTCGGGCCAACCGTTTTAGTAAGTCTGCTGTGGAGAAGATTACTAGAGCGGGTGGGAAAGTAGAGGTGATTTAGGTGTTTGAAGCCCTGCGCAATGCTTGGAAAATTCCGGAGCTGCGGCAGCGGATTAAGTTTACCTTCCTGATGTTTTTAGTGTTTCGGATCGGTTCCCATATCCCGGTGCCCAATATTGATGTGGCCAAGATCCAGGAATTTTTGGAAGCGGGAACATTGTTTGGCTTTCTAGATTTATTCTCCGGGGGGGCACTGAAGAGTTTTTCTGTCTTTGCCCTCAGCATTACACCTTACATCACTGCTTCAATTATCATGCAGCTTTTGACTATAGTTATACCCCGGTTGGAAGAGTTGGCCAAGGAGGGGCAAGAGGGCCAGGAAAAAATAACCCAGTATACCCGCTATGCCGCCATTGTTTTGGCCTTCATTCAGGCGGTGGGAATGAGTATGTGGATGCGTAATGCTGTTATTGAGCCCACCTACCTTACCTTTTTTGTCATTGCCATCACCTTAACGGCGGGAACAACATTTTTGATCTGGATAGGGGAGCAGATTACGGAAAAAGGGATTGGGAATGGGATCTCCCTTATTATTTTTGCCGGAATTGTATCCCGACTACCCGGCAGCTTGGTTAAGCTCTTCAGCTATGTTCAAGTTAGAGCCATCAATATTTTGAATGTTTTAGCCCTGGCAGTGGTGGTACTGGTGGTGATTGGCGCCATCATCTATATTCAAGAAGGTGAACGCCGGATTACTGTTCAGTATGCAAAGCGGGTAGTGGGGCGTAAAATCTATGGGGGACAAAGTACCCACATCCCCTTGAAGGTAAATCAGGCCGGTGTTATTCCCATTATTTTTGCCAGTTCGGTCTTGATGTTTCCCGGTACGGTGGCCCAATTTATTAATCACCCTTGGGCCCAGGCGGTGGCTGGATGGCTGCAATTTGGGACCTTCCTCCACACCAGCTTATATGTGCTGCTGACCATCTTTTTCACCTATTTTTACACGGCCGTCAGCTTTAATCCCATGGATGTGGCGGATAATATGAGGAAATATGGTGGATTTATTCCGGGCCTTCGCCCGGGGCGCCGGACAGGCGAATATATTGAACGCATCATGGGCAGGTTGACACTGGTGGGGGCCCTTTTTATTGCCGCTATTGCGGTAATGCCGGTATTTATGGGTAATCTGACGGGTATTGAAGGGATTTATTTCGGCGGGACCGGGGTCCTTATTGTGGTGGGAGTCGCCTTGGAAACTATGAAACAGATTGAAGCCCATATGCTTATGCGCCATTATGAAGGATTTATGAAGAAATAGAGGGTATTTTTGGGATAATCAATGGAGGGGAAAGATAATGCACTTGGTTATGCTGGGCCCTCCGGGGTCGGGAAAGGGAACCCAGGGGGAAATGCTGGCAGAGGATCTGCAGATTCCCCATATCGCCACTGGAGATATTTTCCGCCGGGCGGTGAAGGAATCAACCGAACTGGGGCAAAAAGCCCAACTGTATATGAATCGTGGGGAATTGGTGCCGGATGAGGTTGTGGTGGGAATTGTCTCGGAAAGGCTGCGGGAGCCCGACTGTAAAAAAGGATTTGTCTTGGATGGTTTTCCCCGGACAGTGGGACAGGCGAAGGCCTTGGATGAAATTTTGCTGGGCCTGGGGGAAAAGTTGGATGGAGTAATTCTGCTCAAGGTTGAGAAAGAAGTATTGGTTGGGAGATTGTCGGGTCGCCGGGTCTGTCGCCGGTGTGGGGCTACCTATCATGTTGATTATACGCCCCCCCGAAGGATGGGTCGCTGCGACCGGTGTGGGGGAGAATTGTACCAACGAAAGGATGATGGGGAGGAAACCGTTCGCCGCCGTTTGGATGTCCACCAAGGGCAGACGGAACCACTGCAAATATATTACCGGGAACGCGGTTTACTCCACACTATTGATGCTGGCCAATCCATAGAGAGGGTTTTTACCGATATTCGGGAGGAATTGGGGAGAGGGCAATAATGATCCTTTTAAAATCTGAGCAGGAAATTGAGATTATGGCTGAAGCGGGTCGATTGGTGGCAGCTACCTTGGCTGAGTTAAAACAGGTGGTTGAACCGGGGATTACGACCCTGGAGTTGGATGAAATCGCCGCATCCTTTATCAGCGGCAAAGGGGCAAAGGCTGCCTTTAAAGGTTATCACGGTTTCCCGGGCAGTATTTGTGCTTCTATCAATGAAGAGGTGGTCCACGGCATTCCCAGTTTAAGGAAACTGGAAAATGGAGATATTATTAGTATTGATGTGGGTGTGATATTTAATGGCTATGTGGGGGATGGAGCGGTTACGTTGCCGGTGGGGGAAGTAGAGGCGGAGGTTTTGGAATTACTGCGGGTTACGGAGGAATCCTTGGACCGGGGAATAGCCCAGGCCAAGGTGGGTAACCGCCTATCGGATATTTCCCATGCTGTGCAAAGCCACGTGGAAAAAAACAACTTTTCTGTGGTGCGGGATTATGTGGGCCATGGTATTGGGCGCCAGATGCATGAGGATCCCCAAATACCCAACTTTGGCCCTCCGGGCCGTGGCCCCAGGCTATTGAAGGGGATGGTCTTGGCTATTGAGCCCATGGTCAACATGGGGGGCTATGAGGTGAAGACATTAGATGATGACTGGACCGTTGTGACCAGGGATGGCCAACCATCTGCCCATTTTGAACACACCGTGGCCATTACTGCCACTGGCCCTGTTATCCTGACCAGCCTGGACTGAGGAGGCAAGGGAAGATGACTGTGGAAAGGCTCCAATTGGGGCAATTGGTTAGTTCCAAAGCCGGGAGGGATTGCGGTCAGCACTATCTAATAGTGGGGAAGTCCGAGGAGGGGTTTGTTTTTGTCTCCGATGGCAGAAGGCGAGGGTTGGCTAATCCCAAGAAGAAGAACAGCAGGCATTTGATCTATCATCGGGAAAGGGCCATGGATCTGGGGAGAAAACTAGGGGCCGGAAAAAAAGTTACGGATGAGGAAATCCGGGAGGCCCTGGCAGAATTTGGATGGGAAGGGTAACTCTGTATATAAGGAGGGTGAGGAACTGCATGCCCAGGGGTGATGTTATAGAGGTGGAGGGTAAAGTTGTCGAGCCATTACCTAATGCCATGTTTAGGGTAGAGTTGGACAATGGCCATAAGATATTGGCCCATGTTTCCGGGAAAATCCGCATGCATTTTATCCGCATTTTGCCGGGAGATCGGGTTCGGATGGAACTTTCACCTTATGATTTAAGCCGTGGTCGAATTACTTACCGCTATAAATAAGGCGGTCAGGAAAAGGAGAGTTGGCAATGAAGGTAAAGCCCTCGGTAAAGCCTATTTGTGAAAAATGCAAGGTTATAAGGCGTAGGGGCCGGGTGATGGTAATTTGTGAAAATCCTAAACACAAACAGCGGCAAGGTTAGGCCCAGGGAAGGATTTTTAGAAGGAGTAAAATGGGAGGTGGAGATACAATATGGCACGTATTGCCGGGGTAGACCTACCCAGGGATAAACGAGTAGAAGTCGCCTTAACCTACATCTATGGAATTGGGCGCAGCGGTGCCAGGAGAATTGTAAAGGATGTGGGAATTAATGTCGACACCCGGGTACGGGACCTCACTGAAGAGGAAGTCAGCAGACTGAGGGAATATATTGATAAAAACATCAAGGTGGAAGGAGATGTCCGCCGGGATGTGGCCCTTGATACCAAGAGGCTGATTGAAATTGGCACTTATCGGGGCATAAGACATCGCCGGGGCATGCCCGTCCGCGGGCAGCAGACCAAGACCAATGCCCGTACCAGGAAGGGACCTAAAAAGACGGTGGGTATAAGGCGGAGATAAAATAATGTTGTTTTTGTTGAGGAGGGATGAAGCATATGGCTAGAAAAAGACCAGCCCAGAGGGTTAGACGGCGGGTGCGCAAGAATATAGAGCGTGGAGTTGCCCATATCCGTTCCACCTTTAATAATACAGTCATTACCATTACCGATAGAAATGGCAATGCAGTATCCTGGGCCAGTGCCGGCGAGGCGGGTTTTAAAGGCTCGCGCAAGGGGACTCCCTTTGCAGCCCAGATGGCGGCCGAGTCGGCGGCAAAGCAGGCCATGGATCACGGGATGCGGGAGATTGAGGTAAATGTCAAGGGGCCTGGCTCCGGGCGGGAGGCGGCAATCCGATCCTTGCAGGCCGCTGGGTTGGAGGTAAGCCTAATTAGGGATGTAACTCCAATTCCCCATAACGGTTGTCGGCCACCCAAACGTAGAAGGGTATAAGTTGTCCCGGGGATGGTTTACGCTATGCTATTTCGGAAAAAAGTGGAGGTGTTATGAGAGTTATGGCCAGATATACAGGCCCTGCCTGCAGGCTCTGCCGGCGGGAAGGGATTAAACTTTATCTCAAAGGGGATAAATGCTATACAGACAAATGCCCTATGGAACGGCGGGCTTACCCGCCGGGGGCCCATGGGCGGGGACGTCGGAGGAGAAAGGTTTCTGAATATGGTTTGCAGTTGAGGGAAAAGCAAAGGACCAAGCGATTTTACGGCATGATGGAAAATCAATTCCACCGTTTTTACCTCTTGGCCAGTAAACAAAAAGGTATTACCGGGGAAAACTTGATGATTCTCTTGGAAAGCCGTTTAGACAACGTTATTTACCGATTGGGCCTGGCCAGATCTAGAAAAGAGGCCCGACAACTGGTGCTCCACGGTCACTTTACTGTCAATGGGCGCCGGGTGAATATTCCTTCTTACCGGGTAAAAGAAGGCGACATCATCGGTGTAAGGGAGAGGAGCAAAAACAGCCCCCGCTTTAAAGAGCTGGCTGAACTGGCGGCGGATAAGACTGTTCCACCCTGGCTGGAAAAGGATAATGAGAAATTGGAGGGTAGGGTCCTCCGGCTGCCGACCCGGGAGGAGATCGATGTGCCGGTGGAAGAACACCTCATTGTTGAGCTCTACTCCAAGTAAGGAAACATACTATCTGCATCGATGCTATTTGAATCCTCCCGGGGCTCACCCACACTTACACTATCCTCTTTTTTAATGACCTGTTGTGATGTGTTAGAAGAGGAGGGTTACTGAAGAAGATGATTGAGATTGAAAAGCCAAGAATAGAAGTGTTGGAGTTGGCCGAGGATAACACCTATGGTAAGTTTGTCATTGAACCCTTAGAAAGGGGATATGGTACTACCCTAGGCAATTCCCTCCGGCGGATTTTGCTGTCTTCCCTGCCGGGGGCGGCGATAACTTCTGTCAAGATCGAAGGGATCCTCCATGAGTTTTCTACCGTCCCCGGTGTGGTGGAGGATGTACCCCATATCGTTTTAAATCTAAAAGAGCTGGCACTAAAGCTCCATGGGGATGAGCCCCGGACAATTAACGTCTGTTTCGAGGGGGAAGGAGTTATAACCGGGGGGGATATTGTTACTGATCCGGATATTGAAATTCTAAATCCTGATCTGGTCATCGCCTCTTTGGAAGAAGGGGCCCGCCTGGAGATGGAGATTACCGTTGACAAGGGGCGGGGCTATCGGCCGGCGGAGCGGAATAAGAAGGAGACGGATCCTATTGGTACCATTGCTATAGACTCTATCTTTACCCCCATCCGAAAAGTCAATTACCAGGTGGAGGATACCCGGGTGGGGCAGATGACGGACTATGATAAGCTGACCTTAGAGGTCTGGAGCAATGGCAGCATCCGCCCCGATGAGGCCACCAGTCTGGCGGCTAGGATCCTCGCCGAACACTTATCGCTTTTTATTGAATTGACTGAAACAGCCGATGATGTGGAAATTATGGTGGAAACAGAAGAGGATGAAAGGGATAAGGTTTTGGAAATGGTTGTGGAGGAACTCGACTTATCAGTTCGCTCCTATAATTGCTTAAAGCGGGCGGGTATTAATAATGTGGGCGAATTAATTCAAAAGACGGAAGAGGATATGATGAAGGTCAGGAATTTAGGGAAAAAATCACTGCAGGAGGTCCAAAATAAGCTGGCATCCCTGGGTCTTTCCCTAAAGGAAAAGGAAGAATAGTATTTGTATAAGGAGGTGCACCCCATGGCCCAGAGAAAACTTGGTCGCACTGGTTCCCATCGGGAGGCAATGCTCAAAAACGCCCTTGTTTCCCTTTTTAAATACGAAAGAATCCGAACGACGGAGGCTAAGGCAAAGGAAATTCGCCCCCTGGCGGAAAAACTCATCAGCTTGGGGAAACGGGGGGACCTACATGCTCGTCGCCAGGCTGCGGTCTATGTCCAGGATAAGGCAATTCTAAAAAAACTCTTTGATGAAATTGCCCCCACCTATGAAGAAAGGCCGGGTGGTTACACCCGTTTATTTAAATTAGGACCCCGCCGGGGTGATGCTGCTCCCCTGGCTATCCTGGAACTTGTGAAGTAAGTCTACAATAATGGGGGCCTGGGCGTTTTCCAGCCCTAAATTTTACTACTGCCGTATCTCAGGGGCCGGCTTGTGTCCACAGGGGGTCCCTACTTTATTGGTCGGTGAGGGCCCTTGGCTGGGTGCGGAGGGAGAGACTATGTTTAAGATAACTGGACTAAGTCATTACTACAACTATGGACAAGAGAACCAGGTAATGGCCTTGGAAGGCATTGATTTAGACATAAAAAAGGGTGAATTTCTAACAGTTATAGGCACCAATGGCTCGGGAAAGTCTACCTTGGCCAAACACCTTAATGCCTTACTTTTGCCCTCCCAGGGTTCTGTCTTGGTAAAGGGAATGGATACCCGTGCCGCCCATCTGCTTTGGAATATTAGGCAAACAGTAGGTATGGTTTTTCAGAACCCAGATAACCAGATTGTGGCCACGACTGTCGAGGAAGATGTCGCCTTTGGGCCGGAAAATTTGGGTTTACCCCCCGTTGAAATTCAGAGGAGGGTGGCCGAGGCCTTGGACATAGTTGATATGGAACCCTACCGCCTTTCTGCTCCCCACCTTTTATCCGGGGGCCAAAAACAGCGGATTGCCATTGCCGGAGTAATTGCCATGCGTCCGGAGTGTATTGTCTTAGATGAACCAACGGCTATGCTGGATCCTTCCGGCAGAAAAGAAGTAATGGAAACCGTCTTGAAGTTGAACCGGGAAGAGGGAATTACGGTAGTGCACATTACCCATTACATGGATGAGGCTGTTTTTTCTGATCGGGTCTTGGTTATGGAGGCGGGCAGGATTGCTCTGGCTGGCAGCCCACGGGAAATTTTTGCTCAGGTTGAACAGATTAAAACCATTGGCTTGGATGTTCCCCAGGTGACCGATTTGGCCGCCCGCCTTAGAAGGGATGGATATTCCTTACCGCCGGGAATTTTGACAGTGGAAGAGATGGTGAGGGAATTATGTCAATTCGGGTAGAAAATCTTTCCCATACTTATATGCCGGGTACCCCCATGGAGTCCCCAGCCCTGGTGGGTATCAGCCTGGAAATTAAAGAGGGCGAATTTGTGGGGCTGATCGGAGAAACCGGCTCTGGTAAGTCAACCCTGATTCAACATTTCAATGGCCTTCTCAAGCCTACGACGGGCAAGATATATGTGGATGATATTGATATTGGGCATAAGGGTACAAGCCTGAAGGAAATCCGGCGGCGGGTAGGTTTGGTTTTTCAATATCCTGAACACCAGCTCTTTGAGGAAACAGTTTTTGCTGATATCGCCTATGGTCCTAGTAATATGGGCCTCAAAGGGGAAAACTTAACCCGGCGAGTTCGGGAAAGCATGGAGATGGTCGGCATCGACTATGAGGAGCTGAAGGATCGCTCTCCCTTTGAACTCAGCGGTGGGCAGATGCGGCGGGTGGCTATGGCCGGAGTGCTGGCCATGAAACCGAAGGTCCTGGTTTTGGATGAACCGACGGCCGGCCTTGATCCCCGCGGCCGGGGGGAGATTTTGCAGCAAATAAAAGAACTGCACCGGGAATTTGGTTTGACGGTCGTCTTGGTATCCCACAGTATGGAGGATGTGGCTCGTTTGGTGGAACGGCTGCTGGTCATGCATAGGGGTAAGCTGGTCCTGTCGGGCCCCACCCGGGAGATATTTGCCCAAGAGGAAGAACTGCGGAAAATAGGCCTGGGTGTCCCCCAAGTGACAGAGCTGTTTCATCATTTGCGGGGATGTTTTCCCACTATAAAGCCCGATGTACTGACGGTGGAAGAGGCCCACCGGGAAATATGCAGCTATTTGCGGCAGAAAAGGGGTAATATACATGCTTAAGGATATAACCATTGGGCAGTATATCCCGGGAGATTCCCTTATTCACCGTTTAGATCCCCGTACGAAAATCCTGGGGGCAATAGCATTTATTTTAGCCTTATTCATTATTTCTGGCCCCAAGGGGTATCTGACACTGACCATATTTAGTATCATTATTATTATCCTTTCCCGGATCCCGGCCACCTTTGTCCTCAGGGGTTTGAAACCCCTGTACTATATTTTGGCCTTTACTGTCATCCTGAACTTTTTCCTCACACCGGGTGAGGAAATTTGGCGCTGGAAATTCCTTCGTTTGACAGTGGAGGGCCTGCGGCAGGGAGTATTCATGGGCTGGCGGCTGCTGCTATTGGTCTTGACCACCTCTCTCCTCACCCTGACCAGCTCACCCATTGCTTTAACAGATGGCATTGAGAGGTTGTTGAACCCCTTCCGCTTTCTTGGTGTACCTGCCCATGAGCTGGCCATGATGATGACCATTGCCCTGCGTTTTATCCCCACCCTTTTGGAGGAGACGGACAAGATCATGAAGGCCCAGATGGCCCGGGGGGCTGAATTTGAAAGCGGCAATATTATTCAGAGGGCCAAGGGTATGGTCCCCCTCCTGGTGCCCCTCTTTATCAGTGCCTTCAGGCGGGCAGATGAATTGGCCATGGCCATGGAGGCCCGCTGCTATCGGGGAGGGGAAGGCAGGACCCGTATGAAACAACTGGAAATGAAGGCTCGGGATTACAGCAGCTTGGTCCTAATGGTGCTTATGATTGTTTTTGCCATTTGGGAACGCCTAGGGGCCTAAACCAGAAGGCGAGAAGATAGGTCACTGGAACACCCCCATTTAGTTTTGACGGTGGAGGATTGTCTTCTGGATGCTGGAAGTAAATCTTAAGGGATGTGCTGTGGTGCGCAATATCAGACTTTTAGTATCCTATGACGGAACCGACTATCACGGTTTCCAGCTGCAGGAAAATGCCCTTACTATTCAAGAATTATTGGAGGATGCCCTGAAAAAAGTTACCGAAGAATCCATACGGGTTATACCGGCTGGCCGCACTGATGCCGGGGTCCACGCCCGGGGACAGGTTGTAAATTTCCCCAGCACATCCTCCATCCCCCTAGAGCGCTTTCCGAAGGCCCTCAACAGCTGCCTGCCCCGGGATATTGTTGTTCAGGAAGCAAAGGAAGTAGCCCCGGATTTTAATGCCCGGCGTTCGGCCAAATCCAAACTTTACCGCTATACTTTGGACTGTGGCCCCTACCCCAATGTTTTCTGGAATCGCTTTGCTTGGCATCCAATTTACAAACTTGATCCCGATCTAATTTTCCAGGCTGGCCAACACCTACTGGGTCGACATGATTTTACCTCCTTTCGGGCAGCAGGTTCAGCCGTTAAGACATCGGTCCGGAATATTACCCGGCTGGAATGGGATTTTTCCCAGGCCCCCCTTTGGCATCTTTTTATAGAAGCCGATGGCTTTCTTTACAAAATGGCCCGGGCTATTGTGGGGACCCTAGTGGAAGTGGGGCGGGGGCGGATAAGCCCGGCGGATATAATTAAAATCCGGGAGGGGAAAAATCGCTGCCTGGCCGGGCCCACAGCACCTGCCCGGGGCTTGACCCTATGGGAAGTGAAGTATTAGAGTGATTTTGCCCTTTTGTTGTTGTTTTCTAAACTTGACTTCCCTGGTGACGTATATTAGAATTACCTGTGGGTTTAGGTTGTATTTCCCTGGTTCCAAGCCCCGGACACCAGGTGAAAATATTACCCAGGCAATATTGTTTTAAGTGTATTAGACAAAATGGGCACATTGATTATTTTTGCAAATAGCAAAGGCATCACCGGGTTTTTAAGGAGGGATGAAGGTGCGGACAACTTACATGGCCAAGCCCCGGGAAATTGAGCGCAAATGGTATATCTTGGATGCGGCGGGCAAACCCTTGGGCCGATTGGCTACCGAAGCGGCCCGAATCTTGCGGGGCAAGCATAAGCCTATCTTTACACCCCATGTAGATACAGGCGATCATGTCATTGTAATAAATGCGGAAAAAGTAGTACTGACGGGACAAAAACTGCAGCAGAAGGAATACATTCGTCATTCGGGTTATGTAGGAGGGCTAAAGAGGATAAAGTATGAGAAAATAATGGCGGAAAGACCAGAATGGGCCGTGGAAAAGGCTATTAAAGGCATGTTACCCCACAACCGCTTGGGACGCGCCATGGCAAAAAAGGTACGGGTTTATAGGGGTTCGGAACATAAACACCAGGCTCAAAACCCTGAATTCTGGAACTTCTAAGGGAAAGGAGGCAGTTTGTATGGCCCAAATGCAATATATTGGAACGGGACGAAGAAAGACCTCAGTGGCCAGGGTCAGGCTCATGGCTGGCAGTGGGAATATCTTTATCAATGATCAGCCCTTGGAAGACTATTTCCCCACCCCGGTTCAGCGGACCATTGTCACCCAGCCGCTGGAGGCTACCAAGACCACTGATAAGTTTGATATTATAGTGAAAGTGGCAGGCGGCGGCATGTCCGGCCAAGCCGGTGCTGTACGCCACGGCATCGCCCGCGCACTGCTAAAGGCCGATGGGGATCTGCGTTCCGAACTACGTAAATATGGCTACTTAACCAGAGACCCCCGGATGAAGGAAAGAAAGAAATATGGCCTCAAGAAGGCCCGGCGGGCTCCCCAGTTCTCCAAGAGATAGAAACTATGAACACCAAGTTGGATAGGGCTTGGTGTTTATTTATTTTTACTGGTTTTGTTGTTGTAATAAAAACGGTTAGGAAGGAATTAGTCCTTATTATCCGGGGAACTATACTATACTAATAGATATTGATTATGGGCTGATAGAGGGGTAATAAATTGGACACAAGACAAGTGACTATTTTGCCAGAAGATGTCAGGATAGAATCTTGCCAGCAATGTGAACTCCACAAACACGGTTCCCGGGTTATCTGGGGGGAAGGCAACCCTTTGGCTCCAGTTTTTGTTATATTGGATAATCCGGGTGCCCGGGAAGATAAGAAGGGGACACCCTTTTTGTGTGGCACCAGGGAGACACTGCAGCGGGGGGCCTATGGGGCCGGGCTTGATTCGGAGTCCCTCTATGTTACATATATCCTCAAGTGCCGGCCCAGACGGGCCTATGATAAACCAAGGGCCAGATCCATTTGTATTAAGTATTTGTGGGAACAATTGGAATCTGTAAAACCGGATATAATAATGTGTTTGGGAAATGTGGCCTGCCAGTCCTTTTTCCAAGATCCAACAGTTGAGGTTAAAAACATAAGGGGCGAGGTTCACCACGTGGGGGGGTACAAGACAGTGGCCTCTTACCACCCCCTGGCCGTTCGGAGACGACCGGTGCTATATAAATATTTTCTGCAGGATTGGGAGTTGGTGGTTGCCCAACTATCATGCAATTAGGGCGGGCTTTAACTGTAATTCAAACATCGTGTGTAGGCCTGTGCCTCCCGAAGGAGTTCCTAAAAAAAGGAACACCACTATTTGCAAGGCTATCTTAATTGTCATCCTAAAGACAATGCCCAGAGGGTCTTTACAATCAAATGTAAAGACCCTCCGTTTTGTCTGGGATGATATTATAGTTTGTTGCTGGGCTGTTACCCCATTGATAGACACATTGCCGCTGCCACTTTTTAGTATACCAGCGTTGTAACAACCCACAATCTATTGCCCTGAAGGACAACAACTCCAAAAATAAAATAAATTTGTTTTGAAGCAGGAAAATCAAAAGCGACAGAGAAATATTATATAAGTATAATTTATATGGTATATCATATTACATTTAACCCCTTCTATTCTATGATTTACCGATAAAATATTACTATAGAATAATATTTTATGTACACCCGGGTTTTTCTTTTAATAAACGTTTAAAAACTACAAGTCACATCCCAAATTATTGAAATAAATGATTAGGTCCCATAAATACCTATGGATGCTGTAAGGTTCACTTGCTATAAATATTAATGAATAATGATGGTTGGTTTAATCTAGAGGTGAAAAAAATTGATACCATAATTCCACTGCGGAAACTACTTTATGTGACAATTGATGGAGCATTTACAACTCTATGACATAATACCCAGGAAAATTTGCTAATAAATGTTTACTTTAAAGCGCAAAATGGAGACAACTACGATAGTGGAAATTAAAAAATCTGCAGTGGAATCTTTATTAATTTTATATTTCTCTAGTACTAGTATCTGTACAGAATTATTTTTCCCGGCAATTTTCACTGGGTTTATTAATGGCTCCTACTCATTATAGTGAAGGAGTGAGTTAGGTTTGGGGGTTGTAGGTTCACGGATAAAGCGGATAGATGGTAAGGCGAAGGTAATGGCCACAGCAACGTATACTGAAGATATTAGGTTACCGAATGCTTTATATGTTCTACCTGTTTTTGCCGGTATTCCTCATGCGAAAGTGACAAATATAGACACATCGGCAATGTGTTCTCTCCCCGGAGTCCACGAGGTGTTAACTTGGCGGGACGTCCCCGGCGAACTATGTTTCGGTGCAATTAGGCAAGATCAACCCCTATTGGTAAAGGATAGAATACGCTGTGTCGGTGACCCGATTGTGGTAGTTGTTTCGGAACATAAGTACACAGAAAAGGAACTTAGAGAGCGGATTAGCCTTACATATGAAGATCTGCCACCGTTATTCGACCCTGAGGAAGCATTGAAACCAGATGCAATACAAATCCATGCTTCTTACCCCAACAATATTTCTGCCACTCATAAGGTAATTAAGGGTAATGCGGTAGCCGAACTTAAAAGGTGTAAACATGTTATTGAGCGTTCTTATGGGACCCAACTTGTGGAACATGCGTATTTAGAATTGGAATCTGTTTTTGCCCGATCGGATAATAATGGTGGAGTGGTATTAGTAGGGTCATTTCAAAATCCTTTTACAGCTAGAAAATCAATAGCTCGAGTGCTGGGATTAACTTTGGCCCAAGTGCGAATAATCCAACCGGAAATTGGCGGTTCATTTGGGGGCAAGGATGATGTGATGCATTATCTGGGTGGGTGGTGCGCTCTTGCGGCATTAAAGACTGGTCGTCCTGCTAGATGTCAGCTAACCCGAGAACAATCTTTGTTACATAGCTATAAACGTCACCCCTATAAAATGTTCTATCGCGCTGGCTTTAATGATGAAGGGCGAGTGCATGCAATGGAAATCAAAATAATAGCTGATAGTGGGGCCTACACTTCAAAAACCCCGACGGCCACATGGCGTTCAGCTGTGCATGCAGCAGGGCCGTATGACATAGAGCATGTGCACATAAGCTTAACCGCCGCATATACTAATAATCCTTATACAGGCTCAATGCGTGGATTTGGTTCACCACAAATAACCTTTGCCTACGAGTCCCTTATGGATGAAATTGCCGTCGAGCTGGGTAAGGATCCCTTCCGGATCCGGAAAATAAATGCATTGAAGAATGGCGGAAAAACGGCAACCGGGCAATATCTTAAGGGTCATCAAGTATCACTTAATGAAGTCCTGGACAAAGCTGCTAAGGCAAGTGAATATTTTAAAAAAGAAAAAGAATATAGAAGGGACAACTCAAATAACTTCAATCATATAAAAAAAGGTATAGGGATAGGTGTTAGCTATAGGGGCGTGAGCCTAGGTGCTGAAGGTGTTGACGCGGCAGGTTGTATAGTCGAGGTTCAATCAGATGGTTCCGTAACAGTGACCACGGGTTTGTCGGAAATGGGCCAAGGCTTAAAGACAATTGTTGTACAAATTGTTGCTGATGAGTTGGGGATAGGGGTCGAACGGATAAAATACATTCCTTTAGACACATCATTAGCACCAGACAGTGGACCAACGGTGGCATCCCGGGGAACCCTTGTAGCGGGAAATGCTGCTTTGGCCGCAGCAACAAAATTAAAGCGGATAATAGGAGAGGTCGTCCATCAATATATAGATGGTACTACGTCGGGCGAGTTAATATTTGTTAATAATTGTATATATAGGAAGGGTAGTAGTCCGGATAAGGGTGTTTCCTTTGATACCGCAATAAAATTGGCCTATGCCAAAGGTCTTCCTCTATTAGCAAGCGGTTGGTTTAGTGCACCGCCGATTACTTGGGATGATGAATTAGGCCAAGGTGCTCCTTTTTTTTCCTACACTTATGGTTGCCAGATTGCGGAAGTGGAGGTTGATGAATTAACTGGAAAGGTAAATGTAAAAAAAGTTACAGCCTGCCACGATGTGGGGCGAGCAATAAACCCCGATGGAACCGTAGGCCAAATAATTGGTGGTGTAACCATGGGGGTTGGTTATGCCTTGTTGGAAGATATTGGCCTAGTAGAAGGTAAAATTGCGAATAAAAACCTGGACCGTTATCTTATACCCACTTCCTTAGATGTTCCTACTGTAGAAGTACTATTGGTGGAAAATTTCGATCCCGATGGTCCTATGGGGGCCAAAGGCATTGGAGAACCGGCTACGGAAGTAACAGCTGCTGCTATTGCAAATGCAGTATATGCGGCTACAGGTCGACGTATGCGTTGTTTGCCGCTTGATTTGGAAACGGTATTTTTGTCCGGAGGAAAACGCTAGCTGGGGGGAGGGTGAAACTTTGAGGAAGCCAGGCTTTTTCATTCCAAAAAACTATTCAAGTGCTGTGGAATTCAATAATGTGCACCCTAAATATACAAAATTTATCGCGGGGGGTACCGACCTCATTCCCCATTGGCGAGAGAAGGGTTTACCAGACAGGCTACAATATGTGATTGATATTTCCCATCTGCGAAAAAAAACGGAAACAGTTTCAGTAAATACAGGTACTGTTTCGGTGGAAGGAAACACTATTCATTCAATCCTAGCCCGTGATCATTATTTACGGAAGGAGGCAACCATACTTTCCCAAGCAGCTGAAAGTATTGGATCATTACAGACCAGAAACAGAGGTACTATTGGGGGAAATATCGTTAATGCCTCACCAGCGGGAGATTTGCTTGCCCCCTTAATTATCCTAGATGCTTCCTTACATTTACATTCGGAAAGGGGTGAAAGGGTAGTTGAAATAACAGATTTTTTGCGGGGGCCGGGTCGTGTTGATTTATATGAAGGGGAGATAATAAAAAAAATCACTTGGCCTAAATTATTACCCGGGGTACAAAGTTTATATTTAAAATTAGGGCGCCGTAATGCCCTTAGTATTGCACGAATTGGTGTAGGATTGGCGTTAAGAATTGATACAAAGGGGAGAGTTGATTTTTGCCGGGTTGCTTTATCGGCCACTTTTCCTGTTGCCAAAAGATTACCGCGGGTGGAGGAATATCTTTATGGAAAAGTAATTGATGGGGAAATATTGAAACATACCGCATCTCTTATGGAACGGGAACTAAAAGATATAATGGGAAACAGGCCCTCTGCTAAATATAAGGTGCCCGTAGCTGGCAATTTAGTATCAATGGCACTGAACAAATTGCTACATAATCGCAATAACTGTTGCCAATCCTCTATTCAAAAAGCAAAGGCCCCATTACCATTAAATAAATCTCAAGAGGAAGTGTTAGTCGAACCCAATGAAAAAATGCTATTAAAGTGCATAGTTAACAAACAACCCTTCACTATGCTCGTGAACCCAAATGAAAGATTGATTGATGTATTACGCCAAGAACTCTGGTTAAATAGTTGTAAAGAGGGTTGCGGTATTGGTGAATGCGGTTCGTGTACGATTATATTGGATGGAAGGACAGTGAATGCATGTCTAGTTTTAGCGGGACAAGTTCACGGTTCTACCATAGTTACCCCAGAAGGTTTAAATGAGGACCCTCTTTATAATAAGCTACAGGATGCTTTTTTGAAACAGGAAGCCGTCCAATGTGGCTACTGCACACCGGGGATGTTAATTTCCTGTTATGATTTACTTATGCATTGTAAAAACCCTACGCCAGACGAAGTTCGGGCGGCTATATCGGGCAATCTCTGCCGTTGTGGTAGCTATCAACA
>JAAYTH010000102.1 GCA_012523785.1 Bacillota bacterium
CAGCGGCTGGCTGATTTTCTGGCCCAGGCCGAATAAAAACTGCAGCTACTCAGCAGCAACTCATAATGCCATCCTGCCTGTCCAGTGCAAAGCGGAGGAGCGTGGCGAAGGTTCGTTAGGTGTTAGACTGTAAAGATCCTGCGGCACTGCCCCCGGGATGACAACTAGGATATTTTGCGGTATATCCGGAGAACCGACAACATATGGTTTGTAGGTGCAGCCGGGTAGTTACTAAAAACCGAAATATAGTTGCCCCTATTTCCCTAGGAGGGCAAGCTGACATCTGGCCGCACCCCGGCTACTTTGGGGGTGCGGTTTTTAATTTTGGTCAAAATATCCTGGTATCTGCCCGGGGTTTTATTAGTCTTGGGTAAAAAAGCCCCGGGGCCAGATTGAAGTGGAGACCAATTATACTAGATTATCCCCCCGCCTAGGCAGGAATTGCTTCTTTTAAGGTGTATTAATTATTTGGGTGGCTGGTGGCTTCGGGCCCCGGGTGGTGGGGCATTGAAAACAATGGGGGAATGTGTTGTGGTTACTAATCTTTTTTTACAGGGGCCGCGGAAAATAGGCAAATCTACTCTGTTACGTTCTGTTCTCCAGGGGATGAGGGATGATGTTGGCGGCTATTTTGTGCAGCGTCTTTTCCAAGGGGGGGAACATGTCGGTTTCCGCCTCCTTGATATGGATAGTGATGAAGCCTATTCTTTAAATAAAGATGTGGGTTCATTGGAATTGGAGCTCTGGGATAATCTAATTTTGAGAAGGACGACAGACAATAGATGGCACAGGTTTCCCCAGGTATTTGCAAAAGCCGGTGTGCAGGCGCTAGAAGGGGCCCGCCAAAGGGGGAAAAAGATCATACTTTTGGATGAGTTGGGTGATATTGAATTACAGGCACCGGAGTTTATCCGGGCCGTTCATGATCTTTTGGCCAGTGAAAAAAAGGTCCTGGGGGTGCTGAAGCTATCGGATAATCCTTTTATTAGGGGTATAAAAAAGCGGAAAGATGTAATAACTTATGATCTGCGGCCCGAAAACCATGTTGCTGTACTGGCCCGGGTGGAGGAGTTTGTGAAGTGATCCCCCGGACAATACAAAATATACAAATGGAAGTAGCATCCCCTGGTCCAATTTCATATACATATATTTACTAACCCCGGTAGAGGAATCAGAGTTTTAATGCAGAAGTATACTATCTGGTAAGGGGGAAGATAAGAATTTTGCTGTGGAAGGGAGCGGAAACCTATGAAGTGGGAACGTAATGATCCCTGCCCCTGTGGGAGTGGGAAAAAATATAAAGACTGCTGTCTTAAAAACAAAGTTGCCGACTTTCAACAACACAAATGGCGACGCCTGGCCCGGGAAATGCAGGAAGAGCTCCTTTGGTTTGCCGAAGAAGAACGGTTTACGGTGGACAGTGAGGCTGCCTTTCAGGCCTATTTGGATATTGTTTCTGATAATTTCCTTGAATCGGTGGAAGAACCGGCCTTTGTTTCCTTTATAGACTGGTTTATTTATGATTATCAGCTGCAGGCGGAGGGGCAAAATCTCATTCAGTGCTTTTTGACAGAAAAGCAACGGGAATTGGGCCCCATGGAAGTCAAACTCCTGCAGGATTGGGCTGATTCCCATATTTCCCTCCTGCGGGTATTGGCTGTGGGCCAAGAATGGCTTTCCCTGGAGGACCTTCTGGCCGGGGGTGAATTTCCCGTCTGGGAAAAGACCTTAGCGGAAGGAATGGTTCCGGGGGCCATTTTGCTGGGGCGGCTAATCAAGGTGGGGGACAATTATCAACTTTCCGGAGCTGCCCTGGAGTTTACCCCTCTGCTGGAGGAGGAGATTCTTGCCCTGGTAACCGGCTATTATATAGCCTGGCAGAAGGAGTGTCCGAAGGGTTCTTGGCATAAATTTTTGAAACAGAAGGGGTTTATGCTCCCCAGTTTCATAGCGGAGGCCCTCAAGGAAGAAGAACCGGAGCTAGCCTTGAACCGGGAAGAGCTGGAAGGGCTAATGCCGGAGGGGGGCGGTCGGGATGTAACTATGACCCAGCAGTTGGTTGTTCAAATGCTGGATCAATATTACCGGCGTTGGATTGACTTGGCACTTCCGGCCTTTGCCGGCAAGACCCCCCGGGAGATGTGCCGTACGCCTGCCGGGAGGCGAAAAGTGGAGGATCTCCTAAACAGTTTGGAACAGTTGGAATGGGCAAAAAGGGATGGGGGTGAGGCATATTTTGATTTTGCCAATATCCGCGCCCTTTTGGGGCTGCCGCCAAAGCCCTCCAGCCGTCAACGGCTGCCCGATCCCTCCTATCGGGAGGTTAAACGTCTTTTGGAAGAAAGGGAGGCCAATCAATCGTGGCTGCGGGGGGCCAAGAAGGTCTGGCATGACTTTTATAAGGAAGCCCGGCCCCAAGTAAAAAAGGCCAATGCCTGGGCGGCAGCAGTTGTTTATACCATGGCCCGTCTTTTCTCCGATAAGGATGTTACCCAAAAGGGCTTGGCCAAGATGTATCAGGTTGCCCCGGCTACCATCTCCAACCACTACCGCACTATTTGGCATACTTTAGATTTGGAGCGGTCCGGCCAACACTATACCCGCTGATTTTCCCGGCCCAGAACACTGACTTTGCCAAGTACAGGCCACCGGTGGTGGGGGTAAAATTAGAGTATTGCCGATGGGGTTTGCTTGTGGATTTTGATGAAGCTTTGAAGGGTTCCCCGGCCGTTGCCTTAGGCACAGTGCCAAGTAGGGGGAACTTCTATTTTAGGGGGGGCTATATTGCTGACTGGCCCGGGGTGGCTCAATGTATAGAAATTGTAATTACTCAGCAGCAACTTATAATGTCATCCCGAGCAAGGCGAAGGATCTTAAGC
>JAAYTH010000103.1 GCA_012523785.1 Bacillota bacterium
ATGGGTTTGGAAAGCTGCATGTCATAATAAAGGGCCTGGATTGTCGATGTATGAATAGACGGCCGGGCCTTATTTGTTGTTGCCATTGCCCGACCAGCTCAATATATTAAATAGTAGGGTCCTAGTTACTATTCAGCCCTGCCCAGTGGAGTCATCCGGAGGGAAATGAAGGGAATGCTATAGATCTTGCGGGTAAGGCCCTCCCGCCACTGGGCTCCCTTTGTTTCAATCTGGACTGGTTGGACTGGCTGGACTGGCAGGATGATATTTATGGTATATATAGCAAGCTTGTAGTTTTTGCTTTGCGGATACTGCTGAATAGTGACGGAGAAGGCTAGAAACTTTAAAAAATAGGCCAGGATAGTTGACAGGAATAGTGGGGTATGGTAATCTTTAACCAGCAATACCAACTTGAATAGTGGGATATGAAAGGAGTGTAATAGCCGTGCGTTTCTCGACCAGGGGACGGTATGGAGTTAAAGCCATGTTTGTCTTGGCCCAACATTATGGGCAGGGTCCCCTGCCGTTGAACCAGATAGCCGAAGACCAAGGATTGTCAGAGGCCTATCTGGAACAGTTGGTGGGAGAATTGCGGAAGTCAGGTTTAGTTAAAAGTGTGCGGGGTGCCCAGGGGGGATACTTGCTGGGTAAATCACCGGGGAAAATTACTGTTGGCGATGTTATCAGGGTTCTGGAGGGGCCCATTGCCCCGGCCGACTGTGTTATTGATGATGATACTTTGGATCTTTGTGACCAAGCCGGACAATGTGTTACCCGGCTTATCTGGAAAAGGGTTCGGGATAGTATTACCCATGTGTTGGAGGGAATAACCTTGGCCGATATGCTTGTGGAAGCAAATGAACTACATGATGGGGAACAACAATCCCAGTTAAAATTTTAAGAGGAGTGGAAGAAAATGGGGACCATCTATTTAGATCATGCAGCTACAACCCCTGTACATCCCCGGGTACTAAAGGCAATGCTGCCTTATTTGCAGGAACAGTATGGAAACCCCTCCGGTGTATATCACCTGGCCCGGGAGGCTAAAAAGGCCCTTGAAGCTGCCCGGGAAAGGGTAGCCCAATTTATTGGTGCACAAGCCCAGGAGATTGTATTTACCAGCGGAGGTACTGAGTCTGACAATATGGCTTTACAGGGGGTGGCCCGGGCAAACCGGGGGCGGGGTAACCATATTATCACCACCAGTATTGAACACCATGCAGTTTTAGATACTGCTCTAGCCCTAGAAAAAGAGGGTTTTTCTGTTACTTACCTACCCGTCGATGAATACGGTCTAGTTCGGGTTGCTGATCTTAAGAAGGCCATCAGGGATGATACCATCCTCATTAGTATTATGTATGCCAATAATGAAGTGGGCACAATTCAGCCCATCGGGGATATAGGCCGGGTGGCCCGGGAACATAACATTATTTTTCATACTGATGCCGTCCAGGCTGCGGGATATTTGCCCCTGGATGTTAACCGGGATGGAGTGGATCTTCTTTCCCTTTCCGCCCATAAATTGTATGGGCCCAAGGGGGTGGGGGCTCTCTATATTCGGAAAGGCACTCGGATTGACACCCTGTTAAAGGGTGGAGGGCAGGAAAGGAAGTGGCGGCCGGGGACGGAAAATGTGGCGGGTATTGTGGGTCTAGGGGAGGCAGTGGGGCTGGCCCGGGAAAAAATGCAGGAAAGGGGGGCCCGTCTCCGGCATTTGCGGGATATGCTTATTGCCGGAGTTTTAGGGGGGATCGATTTTGCACGGCTCAACGGCCATCCGGAAAAACGACTGCCCGGTAATGCCCATTTTATTTTTGAGTTTATTGAAGGGGAATCCCTTCTTTTGAGTCTCGATTTGGAGGGGATTGCAGGTTCCAGCGGTTCTGCCTGTACCTCTGGGTCCTTGGAGCCTTCCCATGTCCTTTTAGCCATGGGTATCCCCCACGAGCTGGCCCACGGCTCTTTACGGTTAACCTTGGGGGACGGAAACACGGAGGAAGATATAAAGCGGGTTTTAGCCGTTTTGCCCCCTGTAGTCAAGAGATTGCGGGATATGTCGCCCTTATATAGTCAAAATGCGGAAGTATCAAACTGTTAATAATGACAACTTTGCGGGACTTATTATACCTATGGTGGGAGGGGAAAAATATGTATAGTGCAAAGGTAATGGAATTCTTCCTAAACCCCAAGAATATCGGCGAGATTGAAAACCCCGATGGGGTAGGGGAAGTAGGAAATCCCCGCTGTGGTGATATTATGAGAATTACCATCAAGGTCGAGGATGATCATATAGTTGATGTAAAATTTAAAACCTTTGGTTGTGCTGCGGCCATCGCCACCAGTAGCATGATTACGGAAATGGCTGTGGGGAAGACTATCAAGGAGGCTTTGGAATTAACGAATCGTTCCGTAGCCGATGCCCTGGATGGGCTGCCACCCATTAAGATGCATTGTTCCAACTTGGCGGCCGATGCCCTCCATGCTGCCATTAGGGATTACCAAAAAAGGTCCCATTAGGTGGGTGATGGTATGAGGAAAAAGAATGTCGTTGTAGTAGCAATGAGCGGCGGGGTTGACAGTTCTGTCACTGCTGCTCTTTTGCTGGAACGGGGATATGAAGTTATCGGAATGACCATGCAAATCTGCCCCCCTGGGGAGGGACCTGTGCCAGATGGGGGCAGCCGGATCGGTTGTTCCTCCTCTGCCGTAGATGATGCCCGGCGGGTGGCCGATAAACTGGGTATTTCTCATTACGTTACCAACCTAGAGGCTGCCTTTCAAGAGAAGGTTATCGATTATTTTACAGCTGAATATGCCCAGGGTCGAACTCCCAACCCCTGCATAGCCTGCAACCGTTATATAAAGTTTGCTGCTTTACTTGATAGGGCCCTGGCCTTGGGGGGCCATTATTTGGCAACTGGCCACTATGCCCGGGTCATGTACTCTGCATCCCGGGGGCGCTATTTGGTGCACAAGGGGGTGGACCCCCGGAAGGATCAAAGTTATGCCCTTTATGTTTTGAGCCAGGAACAACTGTCCCATAGCCTATTTCCCCTGGGGGAACTTACCAAGGATGGGACCCGGGCCCTTGCAGCCAAATGGGGATTGGAGGTGGCGGGCAAACCTGACAGCCAGGAGATCTGTTTCATACCTGATAATGATTATCGCGGTTTTCTCCTGCGGGAGATTCCTGCTAAGATTAAACCTGGACCCCTTCTGGATCTGAAGGGGAATGTCCTTGGAACCCATAGGGGACTGCCCTATTATACTATTGGCCAGCGTCGGGGCCTGGGGTTGGCAGCCCCGGAGCCCTTATATGTTGTTGACATAGACGTGGGGCGTAATGCTATTATAGTTGGCAGCACGGAGGAGTTGTGGCGGCGGGAATTGGTGGCAGAAGAGCTGAATTTTATCGCTATACCATCTTTGCTGGAATCCATGGAGGTGACGGCCATGATCAGATATAATTCCCCGGAGGTTAGGGCCCGGGTCAGACCCCTGCCCCAAGGGCGGGCCCTTGTTTCCTTTGTTGAACCGGTCCGGGCCCCGACACCGGGCCAATCGGTGGTTTTTTATCAGGGAGATCTTCTAATTGGGGGAGGTATTATTAAAAAAACGTAACTATTCACCAATAACCCATAATGTCATCTTAAACAAAGCAAAGAACCCTTGGCATTTGGGGTTGTTGCGGGGCAGTTGCGGAAATTTATTATAAATCTGGGTAAATATCAGTTAGGGGGCAATACTAAGTAAGGGAACCATCTCAATACTGGAAGAAAATGCAGTGTCTAGGTCACAATAACCATAGCCAAATCCCAATGTTTCCAAAGCTCTAGAACATAATAGAAGTGTATGTACTCCGAGATTGGTTCCTCCCTATATTACAGGAAGGAGTATAGCCGTGGCCTGTCCCGTTTGTGGAAGCCGTGAAGTTGGGAAGGTGGGCGCAAGACAATATTACTGCCACGACTGCTGTGTAGAATATGTAGTTCGCCCAGATGAAATCCTGATATATCAGGTTAATGCCGATGGCACATTAATTGCCCTTGAAGGGGCAGCCCATTAAGGGCAGAAAGGAGGGGGATGAACAGATGCGAAGTTTCTGGCAGGGTGTATTGATTGGAGGTATAACCGGAATGGTTTTAGGTTTGATGAGTGCACCCTTGATGCGGAGGGAAATGGGGGCTCCCGGGGAAAAAAATATTGCTTCCGCGGCCAAAAGGGCAATTCAGGGTGTGCAGGAAAATATTGGGGAAATGTGGCAGAGAAGGGTGAAGGAGTAGGCACACCCTAAGGGGGAGGGTGGCTGGGTGCATGTATCGCCGTATTTTGCATTATTTTGCCTGGTTGATGGCCTTGTTTCTGCTCTGTTTTTTGGTATTCAAGATTCGGGGGATTCTGGCCCCCTTTATTTTTGCCATTATACTGGCCTATATTTTCAATCCCGCCCTGGGCTTTTTACAAAAACATGGTTTTAGCCGGATGGGGGCCTTGATAGCCCTCTATTTTGCCCTGGCCGGCCTTATTTTTATCTCTGCCACCGAAGTTGTTCCCCTTATTATTTCTGAATTGGATACCTTTTCAGAAAGCCTTCCCCTTTATACTGGCCGGATGCAGGATGCCCTCAATGTTCTCCATAAAGAATACTCCCGGGTAGGAATTCCCCAAAGCCTTAGGCAGGCACTGGATGATGCCATTGGCCGGGGAGAGGAAGGCCTGCTGGATGTCACCGGGCGTATTGTCGATGGCTGTATTGGTACTGTTTCTTATTTAATAGGGTTGATCTTGGCACCGGTGATAGCCTTTTATATCCTGAAGGATCTTACTAGCCTGAAGAAGGCGGTGGTCAATGGCATACCCCACCGCTATCGGGGGGATGTATTGGCCCTCCTACAGGCCATTGATGAAACTGTGGGGGGATTTATCCTTGGCCACGTGTTGGTTAGTATCCTGGTGGGGGTCCTTTGTGCTGTGGGCCTTTATTTACTACAGATTGATTTTGCTCTTTTGCTTGGTCTTGTGGCGGGCATTACCAATTTCATTCCTTACTTTGGCCCGGTTATTGGTGCGGTCCCGGCTTTGTTTATTGCTATGCTCAAATCACCCCGTCATTCTTTTTATGTCCTCATTATGTATACGATTATCCAACAGGTAGAAAGTGGTATTTTGGTCCCAGCTATTATCGGTGATAAAGTGGGTCTTCATCCCCTGGCGGTAATATTTATTCTTTTGGCGGGGGGAGAGCTCTTTGGTCTCCTGGGGCTCTTGCTATCAGTACCTACCGTTGCCATTGGCAAGGATTTAGCCCTCTGGTTTTGGAACCGATTCCATGGGCCTGTGGATAAGGAAAGATAGGGTAGGTCACCCTAGTAAAAAAGCTTTGGGGTGAGTCGGATACTAGAATGCGGAATGTCCTAGAGAAGGTAAAATACGGAAAGCACGCTGTGGCTAAGCAGCGTGCTTTTTTATAGGCAATAAAAGTTAGTTAAAGGGGGCTACGGTCCTCAGCGGCCTTCAAAGAGGTTGTTGGCTAATTTTTGAAAACCCCGCACATTGGCATATTGGGCATCATCTACTAAAACCATGTTGGGGAAGTGGGGAATGATGTACTGGGAGAGTCCCTCTCCGCCTCCACCGGTCAAGAGAATAATGTCGAACTGCCTGTAATCCCAGCGGGTGGACAGTTCATTAATAATTTTATGTGCTGTTTGTTCAAAGAATCCATTCCTAATGTCACACAGGTCCTGGCTTTCCCCTGCTACCCGGGCGACTGCTTCTTCAACGATCTCATCTAATTCGTAATCCTGTTTTTCCAATTTAAAATTATTTTGCAGATAATTCGCCATAAGACGGTGCACATTGGCTATGCCGGTACTAGTGGAGCTACTCAAATGATCAATGAATTCCAGGCTATGGGCAGCGGCAAAATCGGTTGTTTTAAAGCCGATATCCACGATTCCAACGAGCATTTTGCCCAGCTCCTGATTGATGATGTCACCGATGGTATTAAGCATCTGATCGTAGAGGGTGCCAAAGGGCTGGGGTATGATCTGGACTTCCTTGAGGCTGATCTTCTTTTGTTTAGTTTGGTTATTTTGTTGTATTCCCACATTATACTGGCCGACAAGTTCCTGGGCCCAGGCCCGGCCGTAATTAGCGTAGTAACTGGTGGGAAGGCCGGTGACCAGGTTGAACTGTTGATCTTCCCATTGGGTGAGGAGGCCGATGGCTGTCAGCAGCAGGACTTTAGCGTTGGGATCGATGACGCGATTCTGTTCCAAAGAGCGGGAGGCAAGGTCGCTTTGGCGAACAGCCAGGTTGCCGACAAAGTAGTTGCGGCCATCTATATTCATCTGTAGGTTGTCTAAAGGCTGGTTGTATTTGCTCAAGTGGGAAAGGTAATTGAGTTCCCTAGCCATCCCCACGACGCTGGGAAAGCGGACCGACTGCTGGCCAATTAAGAGTTTTACAAAACCGTACCCGATATCAACGGCAATGTTTTTCAGGGCATTGCTCCAAGAATCTTCCTCCGGTCTGATATCCATACCTTCTTTAGAATTGTAAGATGCCCGGTTGTTACCGGCCTTTACAGCATGTAAAGCCAAAAAACCACCCCATTTCAATAAGATGTTCAGAATTTACTATTATTTAAACTATATCATATTTAGCCCCTTGAGAGCATAGAACATAGGTCTCAATATACTGGGCCTAAAGCCCCGTTGAACAGGAAGAAATAAAGGTGGCTGTTAATATTTTTCCCCTTGCTAGTTATTTACCTTGGCTTTATTTTCTCTAGTTTGGCGGTGAAATTCGGAGATTTACGATTTGGCCCCAATCTCATGTGTCATCCGCCGGTTGGGGTACTACTTCGACTTCTGGTGCGAATAGGGGGGTGATAATGCGGTCACAGATTTTCAATGAGTACTGAAATATCGGGCCAATTGTTAGGGCAAAGATGAGTGTGCCTATCCCGGCCAGGCCGCCTATGAGGTATCCGAGGGTGAGGGCGGTAAGCTCAGTGCCACTTTTGGCCAGGCGTATACTTAAATTAAATCGCTTGTGCAGGCCTAGGGTAAGGCCGTCCCGGGGCCCGGCACCAAGGCCGGCGCTGATGTAAACTGCCAGGCCGGCACCAAGCACCACTATCCCAGACAATAGGTACAAAAACTGCACCAGCAGTGATGGGGCCGGGGGCAAAATACCCAATTTATCCCATAGATCATAAAAGAAACCATAAAAAAACATGTTGAGGATGGTGCCGATGCCTGGTTTTATACCCAGGGGCAAGCTGAGGATTATAACGATCAATCCAAATACTTGGCTGGCCTGTCCTATCGTCAAAGGGATGTAATTACCAATGCCCATGTGAAAAACCGTCCAAGGATCGGTTCCCAGCTCAGCCAGGACAGTAAGGTAGGCCCCCAGGCCGCAGAGGGCCAAACCAATGATTATTATCGGGTACCGCAAAATATTTTTATTGCTAGCAGACATTGTCTTTCATCAATCCCTTCCGTCTAGTCCCCGCCCCACTCTATCTGATTTTATATTCCTTACCATAAGGTCAACTGATAGGGTTCTCCGGGGTAAATAAAGTTGCTCACCGAGAGGCCGATGAGCCGGATCTTGCGCTGGTCCAACTTTATCCTTTGCAATAAAAGCAGGGAACACTTATATAACTCACCGGGCCCGGCAATGGGGTTGACTAAAGTGAGGCTTTTGGTGTTAGTTACAAAATCAGCATAACGGATCTTTAGGGTAATGGTGCGGCCTGCGAGACCTCTGCTTTGCAGACGTTCCCCCAAGGATTGGGCAAATTCCGCCAAGCAGGCCCGCAGCACCTCCGGGTCCCCTTCATCGGTGTAAAAGGTCTGTTCCTCACCGAAGGATTTGGGCCGGCGGGAGGATTTGACCGGTCGATGATCTATCCCCCGGGAAAGATCATAGAGATCCTCTCCCCACTTGCCGAAGGCATTTTGGAGAAACCCCCGGTCCAATTGCTGCAGGTCGCCGATGGTGAAGATGCCCATATCATTTAATTGGGCCTCGGTGCGGGGCCCTACCCCCCAAATGCGGCGGACAGACAGGGGTGAGAGGAAATCCCTTATATTTTGGGAGGGGATCACGGTGAAACCATCGGGTTTTTCCCATTCTGACGCCAATTTGGCCAGGAACTTATTGTAGGATATGCCAATTGAGGCCGTGAGCCGCAGTTTTTTAGTAATTAGGTATTTAATATTCTTTCCTATGGAAACAGCATCGGCTCCCGTTACATCCAAAAAGGCTTCATCTAGGGAAACGGGCTCTACAGTGGGGGTAAAGCGCCGAAAAATTCGATGAATCTGCCGGGAAACCCCTTTGTATTTATCCATGTTGACCGGCAAAAAAGTGGCCTGGGGACAGCGAAGGTAAGCCTGTCTTAAAGGCATTGCGGAGTGGATTCCATATTCCCGGGCTGCGTAGGAAGCCGTGGAGACAACCCCCCGGGAATGGGGATTACCCCCGCCGACCACTATTGGTTTTCCTCGCAGCTTGGGATTGTCCCGTTCTTCGATGGCGGCATAGAAGGCATCCATATCCACATGTATTATACTCCGCACCACAGCTATATCCCTCCAACCTGATTATAACATATGGGTGCTAATTTTCCATTAAAAAAAGATGCCTGGTCATCCTAACTGCTGCCGCCCCCTTAATACCGGTTTTAATATAGCATTATTGTGACAGTCCAGCAGTAACCGCTAGTTGATGTCATCCTGAGAGGAGCGAAGGATCTTGGCATTAGGCGGTAAAGATCCTGTGGGCAAAGCCCTCGGAGTGACAATTAAGATATTCCGTAGTCTATAAGGAAGGCTAACAAGATGTGCTTTTCAAATACGGCTGAG
>JAAYTH010000104.1 GCA_012523785.1 Bacillota bacterium
ATGTTGGACAATATTTACCACACCATTATGGGCACAGCCCACTACTAATAAGGTTTTATCTCCTTCGGTGACAATAAGGTTTAATTCATGGCTAAAGACATCCTTCACCCTTTGCCCCTCCTCCTCCATAAACAGACTACTGTTTGCGGCTGGTAGGGGTTCGACCTGGGTCACATTGCCGAAGATCTCCATCCCTTCGCCGGGGGAAAGGTGATCAGAGATTAGGACCATCTGAAGGTGATCCTTCAGGTCCTCTTCTAGCCCTATATACACTATTTTACCACCCGGACGCTGGGCATAATACTTGTCAAAGGCTTTTTCCTGTACATATACCGGGGCCTGTTTGTTTAACTGGAAAAACTTTTTCAAACCACCGCCGTGGTCATAGTGACCATGGGATATTACCAAAAAGTCAACGGCCCCTATATCCACATCCAGTTTGTCGGCATTTTGGGCAAATAATTCGCTGGCCCCCACATCAAAGAGGATATTAAGGCCCCGGGTTTCTATATGTAGGCTAAGTCCGTGTTCGGTAGCAAAATCATCCGTCACCGCCCTATTCTCCACCAAGGTTTTGATGAGCATGGCTAGGTCCCACCTTTCTTTAATAATATGTAACTAGTCAGCTTGACCTACAAACCGTATCTTGTCGGTTCTTTGGTTATATCGCCAAATATCCTAGTTGTCATCCTCAGGGCAGTGCCGGAAGGCTCTTTACAGTTTAACGCCTAGGAGCCTTCACTTTGCTCCCTCCGCTTCGCTCTGGACAGGCGGGATGACATTATAAGTCGTGCTGACTAGTTACAAGTTATGAACATATGCCCGTTACAATTACTATTATATCTCTTGGTCCGGGAATGTCAATGGCCTATTGGGCCCGGCCTTTAATCCAGGCGGGGCTTGCAGATGATCTCGTGGATTTTGGTATCAAAAAACTGGCGGCTGTGGGCCGGGGTAATAACCAGGGCGGTATCGGCACCCCGGCTGGTTCCCCCAACGGCGATGATCTCCTTCCCATGGGGGACCAAACCTGCATCCACCGCCATGGCCGCCACTTCCACACAGACCTTTGTCCCCTGACCCAACATGCGCAGGGTATGGGCAACCATTTGCACCAGATCTAGGCCACCGTGATCTTGTGTTACTGCCCGACCGATGCCGGCCAAGAGGTGGGTGGCCGTCAGCACCGGGATCCCCTTTTCTCGGAAGAATTCCCGGGCCCTAGCCGGCATCTCATCATCACCCGGTTCCCGAAAACCCACATGGTGGCTGACACAGACCACCTTAACACCTTGATCTAGAAAAAGTTTAGCCGTCTCCCCCGTGTTGGAAGCCACAACGATGTGCTCGATATCTAATTCCCGGGCCCTTTCCAAAGCCGCCTTCACAGTTGCCGCCGTATTCTCCCGTCCACTGTTTTCCCAATACAATTCAATCCTCCCCTTCTCTAAGATTGTTTTCATCCTTTGCCCCGGCCCCCAGCATTTGCCCCGTCTCCCTAACAGCAGTCCTGGCCAACCCCATAAGGGCCTCGGTTATCCCCTCCAAATCGTAGATAACCCTGTGGGCCGACATAAGGGAGAATATATCCAGCTCCCGGATCAGCTCCACCTCCCAGCTCTGCAGTTCTTTACGCACTTGTTCCTGCTGCCAGCCTATTTTTGCAACCTGTTCCCGAATGTGAGGCACAACCCCTGTTTCCTCATCCGCCACCAGCCGAAAGACAGAATCATGGAGTTCCCCCAACATGGCCCCTAGACCATGAAGGGCTTGCAAAAGATCCCGGAATTGGGGTGACAAGCCATTGGGATCAGGAGTCTTATTCTGTGCCAGCAGCTCCAGTTTCCGCTGATAACGCCGTTGGGTCACTTCCACCAAATCTTTGATCCGGGCCGTCACATTGCAGAGAAATTCTATACTGCGATCAAAAAGAATGTACTCCCGAAAATCAATACCCTCCAGGTAAAGCAAATAGCTGGTGGGGGCACTGGGCAGTTGTTTTAATTCCCGCCGCAAAAGTGCGACCCTTTTTTCCTTATTCTCCATTTCGACCAAAATTTCCTGGGCCAGTTCCAGATCATTATCCCCATAGGCCTGGATTGCCTTTTGATAAAAGTCGGGGAAATTAGCCGTTAAATCCTTCAGTTTGGACCGAAAAGCAATAAAATGACGGGGCGGAGCCACCAAAATATTTATCACCATGGCCACCACCACCCCGATGAGGGTACTAAAAACCCGGCCAAAAACATAGGGAATGACCTCCCCCACGGCCTGGGACATAATTACGATGACCGTCAGTGAAGCTAGGGCCACCCCCTCTTCCCAGCGGAGCCAATTCAAAATCCGGAGGGCAATAATGACTGCCACACCCATCATGAGGGGATGGGAACCAAAAAGATAATGAAAGACAAGACCCAATAACCCCCCCAGCAAAGTAGCCTTGATCCGGGTGAAACCCTTTTGTACCCCCGCCGCAATTGTGGGCTGTAGGCATAGTATGGCCGCCACCCCCGCCAGGAGGGGCAAGGAACGAGGCACAAATCCCGACAGATAAACAGATAGGGCCACAGCTACCCCCGTCTTTATTGTCCGCAGACCAAAAAATGCAATAACTCTTTCCCCATCCATTAACCCCATCACCCCGGTTTAAAATTGTGTGGGCCCATTGCCTATTCCTCCCCAGGGCCTGCCTAGCCTTCCCCGGGATTTATATGGGCTCCCCGGAAAATATTATACACCAAAGCGGAGGAATAGGAAACCTGAGTTTTGGGTATAGAAGGGGTGGTTAAGGAACTTAGCCCAAGGACAATTAAAAAGGATTCTTTTGTCACGGAAGGGATAGAATAAGTAATCAGAAAGAGAAGAAGGAGGAGCCCCATGTCTGACAATATAAATAAGAAAAAAACCCCGGATTCAATAAATCGGGATAAGCAGGAGGAAATTATAAAAGAGTTAGCCACCGAGTCAATTCCCGGTGGTGGGGAAATAAGCCCCATTCACCCGGGACAGGAAAAGCTACAGCAAATTTTGGCGGAACTGGGGACTGCAACCCGCCAGCAGCAGCTAGGAAGGGAACAGTCCCTCCAGAGCACCCTGGGGCAAGCCACGATCACCCTTCAGGACGCCCGGCGGGTGGACAGCATGGGCAAGCTGGTGGCAGAATTGGAAAGGATTCTGGCAAGCCCCGCCCATTCCGCCGACCCCCACACCTTTCTTAAGGTGATTGCAGGGCTGGAAACCCACATACAGCGGTTATTGCAGGATGCTGATTGCCAGATTGCCCAATCCATGCAGCAAGCCGTCTCTGCCTTGGCCCAATCCCAGGCTGCCATGTTTGATAGCCAAGGCTACACTCAAATCCAGCAGTTATTGCAGCAGTGTAAAAACACCCTGGAAGAACAATGGCCCCAGGCGGAAAATATTCACTAAGGCCATGGTCCCCCTACCATTTTTAGTGCTTACATTCCGGGGGCGTCCACGGTCGCGGAGTCGGGCGGCAAAGGAGTTGTCCCAAAAAAGTATAAAGTAAAAGGAGGAAAGTAGTCCCCCTTAAGGCTAATTACCCCCCTCACTTTTGGCATCCTGGCAGATGTCCTTTTTATGGGATATATCCAGGGTGCTGCCAATGCCCCCCAGCTCCCTCCGCAGCTTTTTTACTTCCCGAAGTTTAAGCCCCGTCACTTCCGCAATTTCCTTATCCTTCATGCCCAAGGAAACAGCATCCAAAACCAACTCCAGAGGTATTTCATATTTTTCCTGCAACTCTTGGCAGTTTACCCGGGGTTCCCCAGTCCTTCCCTGTGCCACTATTATACCCCCTAGGCCCGCTTTAGCATCTCATCCTTTTTTACCACCGCCAGACAGCCAGTCTCATCCAGTGTAGCCCGGGCCACATCTTGCAACCGCCTTACTCCCCGCTTTTGGATCTCGGATAAGAGTTGGGCTATACTGAGCCTACTCCGGGTGAGGTTCTCATAGACCAGCTCCCCCTCCTCCACCACAACCACCGGCAGGGTTCCTCCAGAGGGGGCCAATCCCAAATCCTTCAAAGTCACCGGTTCCTCCACTTCTTTTAGGATTATACTAAGGCGCCCATTGGGTTCCAAAGTTGCTTCCTGCACCTGGTTGACATTGCGGATATTTTTTTCCCGCAGGAGGATGGCCAGATCGGCCAGAGTAACCCGCTCCTTGCGCATATTCTTAATTACCAGTTCCCCATCCTCCACCAAGACACTGGGGGTCCCCTGGAGGAAGTTTTCAATCTTGCGATTCCGCAGGATCAACAAATGAAGGGCGTAATTGATTATCGTTATACTAACCAGGGGAATCAGGCCATGGATAAAGGGGATCTTTTCATCTTCCATGGGGATGGCCACCGAGGCCCCGATGATAATGACTGTGATTAGATCAAAGGGTGAAAGCTGGGCTATGGTTCGTTTTCCCATAATGCGAAGGGAAATAAGACTCAAGGCAAAAAAGGTAAAGGCCCGCAGGAGAAGGTAAAGATCACTAATGTCAACATTAATGATCTTGTTGTTCAGGAGTGCTTCCCACATTCCCATCCCTCCCATTGGTGGAAGGATATGAATATTCGCCCGATAGTTGTTCTAGTTTAGTCCCACACTGATCAGCCATCTGCTGCAGCTGATCTAATTTGTTAATTTCCCTGCCTACTTCTAAACCCTGGAGCAGGGCTAGGGCCGCCTCTTGTAATGATTTTTGCAATTCCTTCCGGGCGCTGGTTGCCTCCTGCTCTAGTCCTTGATGCAGATCTGCAGCTAGATCCTGGATATGGATAAAGGGCAGCCCGGAAATTCCCTTCCCCTCGGAGGTGAGATTTATCTTTAACTGCTCCAGTAGTGCCTCCAGCTCTCCTATCTTTTGCAGGCTTTTCAGATGGCTGTTTCCCTGATAAAGCACCTGCTGAACCTGCTGTTCCTTCTCCCCCATCTGTTCTTGAATATGTTTGTATAGGTTGTCGAACTGCTGTTTTAGCTGCAGCATCTTGCCCCCCTGGCGCAGGGCAAGATCCTCCTCTGGGTGCATCAGTTACTACCCCCTTAAGGATCTCCTTCCTTTACTTTACCCCCCTGGGCCTATACTATACGAAAGGGAATGGGAAAGGCGCCGTTTTCGAGGTTCGGACCTGGTGGTTGGTGATCCGGGAAATGGATGCAACGGAACGACGAGGGCGTCGTTCCCTACGGTTTATGGCCATATCTTCCGCTTAAACCGTGGGGGGCCCGGAACGACGGGGGCGTCGTTCCCTACGGTTTATGGCCATATCTTCCGCTTAAATCGTGGGGGGCCCGGAACGACGAGGGA
>JAAYTH010000105.1 GCA_012523785.1 Bacillota bacterium
CCCAGGGGTAAGACAAGGGCCAAAAGGGCCAAAATCATTAGCACCGTGGCTAACCCGGAAAATTTGGGGGTTAAAAACTCTCCCCCGAAGATCAGCAGGGCCCCCTTGATTTTGCTCAAAAGGGCTAAGGGATAAGTGCGGATGAACCCAAGCACATGGGGGGGGATTAGATCCATGTAAAGGCTGTAGGTGGGGTGCACACTGGTAAACATGGGTATTTCAAATTTTTGCAGAGAAAAGATGGGGTTCCCGAATAAATATAGGTTGCGGAGGAACCAAGGGGCTGTGGGCAGCAGAAATCCTCCCAGATAGCGGACCAGGGGCTGCCACCCCTTTTCCCGCCGCCGGAGCCACCAGTAAAAGCCCACCAGGGGTAAAAAGAGAAGACCATTATAGCGGGCCAAGTAGAAGAGGCCACCGGCGGCACCTACCAGATAGTCTCCCCGGGTGCTGTGGCTGCTATCCAGGGTCAGAAGGTAGATCCACAGGAGCAGTAAAAACAGGGCCAGTGGTTCCGTCATACCGGAGGAACTGAAGTGTAGATTGTGCGGGTTAAAAATATAGATGAGGGCTGAGGTCACCGCCAGCTGGATGTCGGCTAGGCGCAGGGCCAAAAGATAAAGGAGTATCAGGCCAGCCAAAAAGAAAAATCCCGTTGTTACAGCCACCACTCCATCGGTAGCGGGAAAAAAGCGCAGGACCAGGCCCAAAATCAAGGGCCAAAGGGGTGCCCGCCAGAGGTTGGGTTGGGGGTAGGGATGAATACTAAGTCCCAAAGGGGTCATGTAGGCGGAGGTTATCCCCTCCCCCCGGGCAATATTCCTAGCCAGGCTGGCATAATCCATGGCATCGTTGTAGGGCAGAGCTATAAAGGTGGTTTGGTAGGTATAATACCAGACCCCCGCCGCCAGGATGACCAATAGAAACAAAACGGGTAAAGCCCACCGGGAAGGGATTTTATCAGTTTTGCCAGCCATGATACTAGACCTCCTAGAGGGTGGAAAAATAAAAGAAACGGAAGGAAGGAAACGGGACGGGGGGAAAACCACTTTTGTCTTACTAAGGGCCAGATTCTTTGCCGCGCCTTACACCATCCCCACTGTCCGTGTGATTCATTTCAACATTAGCCACCTACTGACAATGGGGCCGGCACAACACTCCCAAGACGGCAAGGTAGGTTTTAGGCCAGGAAAAGCCCCACAACCCCCAAGGCCACCCCCAGCCAAAGGGTGGAAAAACGGGTGATGATGGTGGCGGCGGCGGCCACATCGGCCCCCAGACCGGCGGCTAATAGAAGCCCCAGGATGGTCCCCTCCACCGCCACCAGGCCTCCGGGTAAAAAGGAGATGGCCCCGATGATGGCGGAAAAAGAGACGATAAAGACAGCCCCCAAAAGGGAAAGCCTCCCCCCCAGGGCCAAAACGGCCAAATACAGCACCACCCCTTCAAAGGCCCAGGACACCACACCCAGGGATGTGGAAAAAAGCAGGGGGGCAGGCTGTAAAATCCGCTGAAAACAGGATTGAATCCTCATCATAATTGGTACTGCCCGGCCCAGGAGGGGGATTTTGGCCCATAGTTTCAAGAAACAATCAGTAAGCCCCGGGGTCTGCATCAGGAAGATAAAGGTAAGTATGGCCCCGGCGACCACCACCAAAACCAGGCCCCCGTGGCGATAATGCAGGGCCCCCAGGGAGGCCAAAATTAGCAGGCTGATGCCATCGGTAAGGCGTTCTGCCACCACAACTGGAGCGGTGGTGGTCACCGGTATCTGATAATCCTCCCACAAAAGGTAAGATTTCAATAGTTCCCCGGCCTTCCCCGGAGTGAGGGTCATGCTGAGGCCGGCGGTAAAGATGATCATATTCCGCCTTTCAGGGATCAAAATATCCAGTTTCCCCAAAAAATAGCGCCATTTCACATAGCGCAGGCAATAGTTGAGGGGGGCCAAGAGGAGGATCAAAGGCAAGTAGCTATAATCCATCCCACCGGCCCAAAGCAGCTCCTTCAGATCCCCCACCACTGCAATTGCGGCGGTTACAGCCACACCCAACGCCAAGAAGGACAGGAGCCAGCCCCGATAGCGCCGCCGGATTCTTCCTATTCCCCCTTTTACACCCGGGTGACCCTCCCTATCCACCCTCACCAGCTCCTATACCATTCCCATAGGGAGCCCCATTCGGTTTGGCGGAAACTGTTGATCCGGGCCCGGCCGATGGTGGGATACCAGATAAGATCATGATAGATATTAGAGGCCAGGGGGGCCCAGCCCATGAGGGGAGAATGGAGGGCAATTTTCTCTAAAAACCGGAGGGGGCCCCGCCGCAACATCTGATCCCCCCAGATGACAAAACTCCGCTTGCTCTTGAAACCCAAGTTCATATCCCGGATATCATCCCCCACCACTTCAATCCGATCCAGATCGGCGGTTCCTAAACCCATTTCCGTCGCCATCCTCAGATAGGGTATGGATAAGGGATCAAAGCCCATGACCCGGGCAGCCACAGCATCCAGGGCCACCGGGTCCGCCCCGGCCAAAAGAATGTTGGCAATACGGGGGACCATGGTCCGGGGCCCGGCCCCATCCCCGGCCACCGTCCCATCCATGACGGCAAAGGTCTGGGGATGGAGTTCCTGCTGCATCAAAATCAAATCCACCATGGTTTCATGGATATATTTATGGGCATAGTGGCGGGCTTCCTTTAATAAGCCCCCAAAGGAATTTTTAATGGCCCCGGTAGTGACGGAATGCCCGTGGGTCTTGAGGGTGGGAAGATGGAGCACTGAACGCCCCCTATACATTTTGGGGATCTCAATACCTTCAGGGAAGATCTTGTTCAGTACCAGCAAAGGGGCTTTAAAATCATGGCGGACCCACTCCACCTCCGGCAGGGGGATGAAGGTTAGGCCGTATTTATCCAAGATGGGCTGCCAGCAGTTGTTGACGGCCCCGGCCCGGGGATCGGTAACCACTGTTTTATTTTCCACCGGCAGGAGCTGCCGGGCCCTAAAGCCCTCCTCCAGCAGGGCCTTGACAACCCCCTCCAGCTGCCAAGGCTGGCTGGAGCAGGCGGGAAAGTATTTGGTCCAAGATAGGTTCAGCTTTAAAATTAAATCCTCATCCGGCTGCAGGTATTCCCGGTACCGGGCCAATTCCAGCACCCGCCTGTAGTCTTCCAAGACCCTTTCCGGGCGGCTGAAAACCGCCGCCACCACTGCTTTTTCCATTTTACCATCCCTCCCAAGTAAAAAACGGCATTACTGCCTAGAGAAAGTATAAGACCACCACTATACTTACCACCCAGAACAAAACACTCCCCAAAATACCCGGATCACGAAGTAAAAGTTCCTCCGGTTCGCCCCCCTTACCCTTTTCGTAAACCAGGTAGAGGTAACGAAAGAGGCCGTAGAGAACCGGGGGTATGGTTCCCATAAGGGCATGCTGCCGCCCGGCCTCAGAAAAAAAGGTGTAGAGGAAGTAGGTCACCAAGGTGGCAGTGGTTATGACACTTATCATCTGATCTAAAAATATACGGGAATAAGAGCCCAGGACCCGCCGATGGTCAGCAGCCCCACCAGCCAAGGATACCAGCTCCTGGCGCCTTTTGCCCAAAACTAAAAGCAGGGAAAGGAGCAGGGTACAGAGGAGAAACCAGGGGGAGTGCTCCACCCCCACGGCCCGGACGCCGGCTACAGCCCGGAAGACAAAACCCAAAGCCACGGTAAATATATCCAAAAGGGGCACTTCCTTCAGCTTAAAACTATAGGCCACATTGAGTCCCATATATCCCCAACCCAGGCATCCGACTGCCCGGCCGCCGGCGGCAAAAGATAAGTATAAACCGGCCAGGCCCAAAAGACAAGCAGCCGTCAAGGCAATTCCCGGGGGTACGGCCCCGGCGGCAATGGGCCGGTGGCGCTTTTGGGGATGCAGGCGATCTTCTTCCCGATCCAGAAGGTCATTGAAGATATAGACACTGCTGGATAATAGGCAGAAGGCCACAAAGGTGAGGGCGGCGGGGAGCCACAGGTTCCGATCTGTTAAGTGGCCGGAAAAAAGAAGCCCGGCAAATACCAGTAGGTTTTTGGTCCACTGGCGCGGCCGCAGGGAAACCAAAAGGCCTGTCCCCAGGCTGGGGGCCAAGGAGCCGGGGGCTAATTCAACCGGGGTAACACCATTATATTTGTCCTTCACCGCCATCCACCCTCCCATATGATGACTTATTAAAAGAAAATACACATACCACAATGGTATTCTCCCCCCAGGGGCCCACTTCCTGCCCCCGGGTGGTTGTGGTATTTACCTAGGGAGGCAAAATGTACCACCTCCGGCAAATAAAAACCGGAGGATCTCTCTGCCTCCGGCCTGGATCCTTATACAAGTGTCCTCATTTGCCTATAAATTCCGCACCGTCCATGTAGGGCTGCAGCACTTTGGGAATAGCAACGGTGCCATCTTCCTGCTGGTAGTTCTCCAAAATAGCCGCCACGGTGCGCCCCACCGCCAGTCCCGACCCGTTGAGGGTGTGGACGAATTCGGCCCTGGCCTTAGGATGAGCCCGGTAGCGGATCCGGGCCCGGCGGGCCTGGAAGTCTTCAAAATTACTGCAGGAGGAAATCTCCATATAATCTTGATAGCTGGGGAGCCATACCTCCAGATCATAGGTCTTGGCAGAACTAAAACCCAGATCCCCGGTGGAAAGGTTTACCACCCGATAGGGTAATTCCAAAAGCTGCAGTACCTTCTCGGCATTGCGGGTCAGCTTTTCCAATTCTTCATAAGAGTCTTCTGGCCGAGTGAACTTCACCAATTCCACCTTATTGAACTGGTGTTGGCGGATAAGGCCCCGAGTATCCCGACCCGCCGCCCCGGCTTCGGAACGAAAGCAGCCACTGTAAGCAGCATAGTAAATTGGTAACAAATCCCCGTCCAATATTTCCTCCCGGTGCAGGTTGGTTACAGGTACCTCAGCGGTAGGAATAAGGTAATAATCCAACCCTTCAAGTTTAAACATGTCGGCGCCGAATTTAGGCAGCTGGCCCGTCCCCATCATACTGTCACTATTGACGATAAAGGGGGGGAATACTTCTTCATAGCCATGCTCACCGGTGTGAAGATCCAGCATAAAGTTGATTACAGCCCGTTCCAGGCGGGCCCCCAAGCCGTGGTAAACAGTAAAGCGGGAGCCGGTGATCTTGGCCCCTTGGGAAAAACTCAAGATACCCAGATCTTCGCCAATATCCCAGTGGGGTTTAGGGGCAAAGGCAAATGGGGGTAGCTCCCCCCAGGTGCGGATCAACTCATTATCACTGTCATCCCGTCCCCAGGGTACACTGGCATGGGGGATGTTGGGAATTTCCAGGAGGATTTCCTGTAATTGCTCCTCCAACCCCTTGACTTCATTGTCCAGTTCCCTGATCTGCCGGGAAACCACCCTCATCTCAGCAATGAGGTCTCCCGCATCTTCCTTCGCCTTTTTCCTTTGGGCCACTTCCTGGGATACCCTATTGCGTTGGTTCTTCAAATTCTCCACTTCCTGGATAAGCCCCCGCCACTTCAGGTCTACCTTTTGAAATTCCCCCAGGGTAACCCCCACTCCCCGTTTTTTTAGTGCCTCCTCCACAATCTCCGGGTTTTTGCGCACAAACCTTGGATCCAGCATTCCTTCCCCTCCTTTTTCACTTCACCCACCATAAATTTAACCCCCCGCCCATCTGGGACGGGGGGCCCATCACTTCCCCCTAAGGCTGCAAGCCTATATCGCCGGGCATAGGCCTTCCTCTATGCCATAACGGGCAGTCCCGATCCTACTTTCTAACCCCACCATGTTTTCCCTCATTTATCGCCATTATACTAAAATTTACAGCCCAAGGCAAGCATGGCCGCTGCCCTTTGATGCCGCCGGAAGCTGCCACAGGATAACACCGCTGGGCATGGTGAAACAAATAACTTTTATTCTAGGCCCAGCGGGGAATCCCCAAGGCCCTAGAGGGTCCGGGTACCGGCCTCCGTCTCCAAGAGCTGTAAGAGTTCCTCCTCTTCCCCGGTCACCGCATTGATGTAGACCAGGTAAGTATCGCCATTAACCTTTCCCCGTACCTCATAGCAGAACCTCTCTTCCAAGGTGCCCAGGGGAATTACCGCCAGGCGGGTCTGCTGGATCTCCAACTGCCGGCAAACCATTTTTTCCGCTTCCTCCGGTTTCAGCTTTGGTGCTGGCAGTTCACGTCGATGATGGCACATGAGATAACCCATGGCATCAAAGGCCACTATCGCCCCATCATCCAAGGCCACCGTCACCTTGACTAGATCGGGATAGATGATAACCCCCTTTTCCCGGTGGGCAAAACTCACTGCCAGTTGATTGCCCTCCACGATGCTGGCGGTGGTTACCATATTTTTATAGCCCTGTTTCTCCAAAAAAGCCTTCCCCCTGGCCACGGCTTGGGCCTGGGAGAGGGAAGCCTCCTGGGGGATGCGGGAGGATAGCATCCAGAGGACATGGCCCCCCTGCTGGGATATATCAAGGGCAATGGGGGGGGCATCTTTCTCTTCCTGTACCACAATGCTATAGGCCGGGATTCGCCCCCGGGTTTTGGCAGTTTTCTCAATTCGATAACCGGTCCCGTCCCGCAGACCTAAAAAATCCAGGGCCTTTTCCCGGGCCTGGCCCTCAGTAACCTTCTCCCCTAAAGCCACCATGGGCTCCCGCTCTTCAAGGTGATCAGAGAAGGGGCCGTCATAAGTGAGGGTCGGCACCCGATCCCGCAGTCCCTCATCAATACGGCCAAATCCATCGGCCAGGCTTTGGCCAGCCGGGGTAAGGCGCTGATCCCCCCTCAGGGCGGCAAAGGAACGCCACTCAAAGCCCTCTTCCTTGATACCGGTCATCATCTCCCTCAGCCCCTCCTGAATATCCCGGGTCTGTTGGTGGAAGCGGCAGAGCTGCTGCCACTCCTCCTCATCCATGTCCAGATCCCGGGCCTGCATCTTTGCCAAGACCTGGCAGTAATCCCCCAGCTGGGCCAAATACTGCTGACTGCGCATCATATTGACCATGCCCAAGGGCAGGTTCCCCAAATTGCCCCGGGCCCTTTCCGCCTCATGCCAGATTCCGGTCAAGGTCATAATCCGCTGTCCCCGGGAATTTGAAGCCAGGCTTTTACCCAAAAGGTTGTCCAGATTCTCCATGTTTTCCATCATATCGAAAAATGCCCGTTGGTAATTGGCCTCCAGAGCATACTCTGCAGCCCGCATGCGGTTTTGACTCCGCCAAATCCACCAGCCCCCGCCGATAAATAATAACAAAGCCAAGGCCAGGGCCGTTGCCTTGCGTCCAGCCAATGGTCACACCCCCACTATTTTAAAGTCCGAAGACATGTTCCCCAATACTGGTGATAATGCGGCGGGTCCAGATCCAGGGGCTGGAGGCGGTGGCCGGATTCCAGAAAAAAAGGGAGCCATAGGAGGGATCCCAGCCGTTTAAAGCCTGCTCCGCCGCCCGGATGTGTTCATCGGAGACGGGGGCACTCCAAAAGGTGCCGTTTAGGACCGGCTCAAAGGCCGCAGGCTCAAAAAGGACCCCGGCCACGGTCCCCGGAAATTTGGAGCTCCGCACCCGATTGACAATTACAGCAGCCACAGCCACCTGGCCCTGGTAGGGTTCCCCCCGGGCCTCGGAGGCCACCATGCGGGAAAGAAGCCAAACATCATCATGGATGGGTTCACCTACCCCCGGGGCCATGGCGGTATCTATATTCGGCGGGGCAAAAGGGTTTTTCCCAAAATAGTGCCGATATATCCCCCCGGCTGTAACTGTTAACACCAGAAGAGCAGTTAGGCAAAGGCGCCACCGATGAGCCCCCTTCATTTTATATGGTTTTCTCTGATCCATATTTCCAACCCCCCGTGAAATAATTGTTCTTGGCTATATTACCAATGGGAAAAGGGCGTTAGCTTATATTTCCCCCGAACAATTAGTTCAATACAAAAGTTTCTCCTTCCATTCCATTACAAGTTAAACCTCCCCTGAATATAGTGTATAGAAGCAGAAGGGAGGTAAATAGAATGGAAGGTATTCGCCGGGTCCTCAAAAAGGCCCAAGAGCGCTTTTTCCCCCTGCCCAATGTAGTCGGGGTGGGGATTGGATATAAAAAAACCGCCCAAAAGAGGACGGATAGCCTTTCAGTAGTGGTCTATGTAACCCAGAAGGAAAAACACCGGGATTTGGCCCCCACGGAAATTATCCCCCGCAGCATAGATGAAGTGCCAACAGATGTGGTGGAGATCGGGGAGGTCAAACTTTTAACAGAACGTAGGGGGAAAATGCGGCCAGCCCAACCGGGCATCAGTATAGGGCACCGACATATTACAGCCGGTACCTTTGGAGCCCTGGTCCGGGACAGCAAAACCCATGAGGCCCTTATCCTTTCCAACAACCATATCCTGGCCAATGCCACCGATGGGCAAGATGGCCGGGCCAAGATAGGAGACACGATCCTGCAGCCCGGCCCCTATGACGGGGGGACGGGGGATGATGCCATCGGAGTCCTCCAGCGCTTTGTTCCCATCCATGCAGAGCTGCGGATTCCGGAATGTTCTGTAGCCAAACTGGCCGAAAGGGTAGAAAACCGCATCCTCAATCTGGTGCGGCCCGACTACCAGGTGCAGTTTTTAAAAACAGAAACCCGGGGCAACCTAGTGGATTGCGCCCTGGCCAAACCCCTTTCCCCCCGCCTGGTCAACCCGGAAATATTAGAGATCGGCGGCATCAAAGGTAGCGGTACCATGGAACCAGGCATGCAGGTACAAAAGAGCGGCCGCACCACCGGCCTCACCCGGGGAGAAGTAAAAACCATTGCCACCAGCCTGCGGGTGCAGATTGCCCCGGGCTCCTATGCCCTATTTACTGATCAGGCGGTAAGTAATATAAAAAGTGCTGGGGGTGACAGCGGTTCCCTGGTCCTTGATAAGGATAACAAGGCCGTGGGCCTGCTCTTTGCCGGCTCGGAGAAGTTTACTATTATAAATCAGATCAGCAATGTGTTGGGCCAATTGGACATTGTTTTTTAAGTCTGACGGGAAAATCTTTTCTTGTTAAGTCCATTGGGATCGGCCCTGTAACACTTCCTTCACTCCTCCTCCACACCCTTTGTGGGCACTTTCACCTTGCCGAAGGCCTCCATCAAATAACCCATGGCTAGTATGGCCCCCAAGGTTAAAACCAAGCGGAGGAGGGCGAAGGACAGGCCCAGGAATTTTGCCTCCACCATAACTTGGGGAATCTTGGCGGCGGCCCAGGTCCCCAGGAAGATCACCACATTGGATAGACGGGCCCCTTTTTGCAACAGCCCCGAGGCAATGGGAAAGGCAATATAAAGGGGCCCCGTTGGGGCGGTGCCAAAGGCCAGGGCCAGAAGAACACCCCTCCAGCCCGCCTCCTGACCCAAATAACGCTGAATCAAGGCCTTGGGAACCCAAACATCGATGAGGCCCATGAGGAGGACCACCGCCGGCAGGATCTTCATCATTTCCACTAGGTAACCCCCGGCAGCCCCGGCGACGGCCCGCCCCCTGTGGGGATCATGGTGGGATAGGGCCAAAACTATTATCAGGACAACTCCAACGGGCAAAAAACGCCGGAACAAGGACTGTGCCTTTCTTTTGTTCATATCAAAACCACCCCCATGGTCAGGGCAATTAAAATAGCCGCCAAGAAGCTGAGGCCATTGCGCCAGAGGGTGAACCTTAAACCTAATTCCTTAATTTCTATGGGGGCCGTCACTATACCCACCATGGTCAAAGTGGTAATAAAAGCGGCGATGGTCCCAATACTGGCCCCCAGGCTAACCAAGGATGCCGCCAGGGGGAAGGAGACTATACTGGGAATTAGGGTTACGGCCCCGGCCAGGGCAGCAACTAAAGTGCCGGCAAAACCCGTCCCCGGCCCAATATAATAAGATATAACCTCCGGCGGGAGCAAACCCATCACCAGGCCCACCAAACCCACCACCAGGAGGATACTGGGCAGCATCCCCAAGAATACCCGGGCACCTACCCTTAGGGCCCTTTTGCTTTTCTCCCGATCCCGATATAGGGAATAGAAAAAGGCCCCACCGGTCAAAAGATAGATAAATATAGTCACTAATATCCCTCTCCTTAGCATACATTACCCGAAGCCATCAAGCCGAAACCAAACCCTCCGCCAAAAGTGCAATAATCTCATTCACCGCCGCCTCTAAAAAATCATTATCATCCCCACCATTTGAAATACAAAGGTATCGGCCCATAATGGCCTCAATAAAACCAAAGAGCACCACCGCCACCATCTCAGGGTCACAGGGGCGCAGCTTTCCTTCCCCTACCCCCCTATTGATCACCTGCTCCAAAAAGCCCTGGAGGCATTGGTCACAGTCGGGGCCCCGTTCATAATAGCGGTGAAAGAAATTCTTTTCCTCTAAAATTACCCGCACCAGATTGGGGTTTTCCCGCACCCCGGCAAAGTGCATGGTCAAAATCCCCTTGATCTTATCCAGGGGATGGATATCCTCTTCCTCTAGCCGGGTAAAGAAATGCAAGCGTTTTTCGTACTCCACGGCAAAGATATGGGCCAAGATGTCTTCCTTATTTTTAAAGTAATTGTAGATGGTACCAACTGCCACCCGGGCCTGGGCGGCAATTTTATCTGTGGTGGCCCCATGGAAGCCCTCCTGGGCAATAACAGTAATGGCCGCCTGCCGGATCTGTTCCTTTCTGCTCCCCTTCATAGCCCCTTCCCCCCGCCATTTTTTAACTGAGTGAGATCTCATTCATTATTATAATACCCAGGAAAGCAATTGTCCAGCTTGCCAGGGATAAATGACAGGCTATAATAAGAGTTGAAACCAAGGTAAAGAAAGGAAGTGCAAATAGTGAAGGTAGGAAAAATTCCCTCCCACATATTGCAGAAAACAGTTTTGCCCCTCACGGGGTCTAGGCGCACCGAGGTCCTAGTAGGGCCCAAGTTCGGGGAGGACTGTGCCGTTTTAGATCTGGGGGATAATTTGGTGGTCCTTTCCACCGACCCCATTACTGGTGCCACAAAGGATCTGGGGCGCCTGGCGGTCCATATTTCCTGTAATGATGTGGCCGCCACCGGCGCCGAACCGGTGGGCCTTTTGTTTTCCATCCTTTTACCCCCGGGCACCGATAAAAAAACCCTCCGGGAACTGGTGCAGGAAATACACCACACGGCCACTGGCCTCGGAGTAGCCGTTCTGGGGGGCCATACTGAAATTACCCCGGTGGTAAACCAGGTGGTAATAAACTCAACGGCCCTGGGCAAGGTTACAGGTGAAAATTTAGTTACCAGCTCCGGCGCCCAGCCCGGCGATGATGTTATCTTGACCAAAACCGCCGGGCTGGAAGGTACCGCTATTTTGGCCCAGGAGCTGGCCCCTTATCTATCCCCTTTGCTGCCTTCCGCCCTCTTGGAGGATGCCCGGGCCTTGGCGGAAAACCTCAGCGTTGTCCCGGAAGGGATTACCGCCGCCCAGGCCGGGGCCACGGCCCTGCATGATGTCACCGAAGGTGGCCTCAAGGGGGCCCTGGTGGAAATAGCCGCTGCCTCCGGGGTAGGAGTGGAAGTTTGGGAAAGGGATATCCCCCTGGCTCCGGCGACGGAAGCCATCTGCCACCAACTAAAAATTGACCCCCTGGGCCTCATCTCCAGTGGGGCCATGTTAATTACCGCCCCACCCGGGGGCCGGGTCCTGGCAGCCCTGACCAAAGCCGGCATTCCGGCCCACATCATCGGCAAGGTTTGCCAAGAGCCGGAACTTATAATCCGGGGGGAAAATGGGCCTAAAAAAATCATCACCGCTCCAGAGCGGGATGAACTTTACCGGGCTTTGGAAAAATATAGATGAAGTGCACTAGTTCAAGTTCGCTATAAGCCGGCTGCAATGACCATCTAAGTTGACCTTGGCGGATTTTTAGCTTCCACCCAGCTTACGCCAGTAGCGGAGGAAGTGGTACCCCTTTTGCAAAAGATCCCGGGATAGGGGCAGAAGGGGGCCAATGCCCTCCCCCCGGCAAAAACTCTTCACTCCAGCCAAAAGACGCTCCACCTCATGAAAACCTGAACTTACCCAATACCGAATCAGTTGATCCTCCAAGCCGAAACGGGGGCCAAGGATTTCCCAAAGCCTTTTCCGATAATTTTCTGTTCTCCCCCGGGCAATGGCGGCCACCGCCTCCCGACCACTCAAAAAAGCCGTGTCAATACCTCCCCCATGGAGGGGTGAAGCCAGACCGGCGGCATCCCCGGCTAAAATAACATTATCCCAAACCAGGCGGGGCAGCATCTTGGCCGGGCAAAGGCCCCCACTGCGGGCCAAAATCCCTCCCCCCGATAGCCCCTCGCCGTCAATTTCTTGCTCTAGCCGGGCCCATATGTCATTGAGTTCCCGGGGCCCATAATCCTCGGAAAGATAAGCAATGCCCACACTGGCAGTAGTATCGTCCTGGGGAAAAATCCAGAAATATCCCCGGTATTCCTGGGATAGGCCCACCTTTATCCCCTCCCGCAAATGGCTAAAATCATCCTTTATTATGTACTGGGCCGCCGCCAGGCTGTGGGGTAAATAGAAGTCGTGAAAACCGTGGACATAGGAAGTCACCGCCGGCACACCACTGCCATCAATAACCCAATCATACTCCCGCCGCAGGGAAGTATAATTGCTGCGGGTAATCCTCCACCCTTCCCTCAAATCTACCCCCTGCCGCACCAATTCCTCCGCCATCTGCCGCTGCCAAGCACGCCTATCGGTAATCCAGAGGCGCATCCCCCGGGTATCCAATTCATATTCCTTCCCGGCCCGGAAACATATGGACTCCACCTTAAAACGCAATCCCTCTTCCGGGAGATCCAAAACCCTTAAAGGATCAATATACCCTTCGGCACAGCGGATAAATTCCCCCACTTCCCCCTTCTCCAGAAGGGTAACCTCCATCCCCCGCCGCACTCCTTCTAGAGCAGCGGCCAACCCGGCCGGACCAGCCCCGATAACCGCGATCTTCTGCTTCATTTGTAACAGCCCCCCGGCTCTTTTTTTGATCACATCCCCGGGAAGACGGTAGGTGCAAGACAGCCGCCCCCCCTTATATGATAATTCTAACACATTTTGCAGCATTTATGCCAAAAGAAGCCTGGCCTGCTGGAATGTGCATAAGACAAGAAGGGGCTCCCGCTTCAGTTAATTAAGAGCTGCCGGAGTGTAGCGGTTGGCCGGGTCCCAGAGGAGCCAGCTATTAAGCCCCAGCTCTTCAGCGGCCCTGATCTGGGCCCGGACCTCCTCGGGCCCATAGCGATGCCCCAGGGAGAAATCCTGCAGCCAGGGCCTGAGCTGCCCATCCCCCTCCCCCAGGCGTTCCAGGGCATCCTGCAGGGAGCGGAGAACCGTCTCATAGGGGGCCTGGTTGGGATTGGCCAAACCAAAGGTCCCCAGGGCATAGTGGGAAGGATAGACCATGGGACTTATGTAATCGACGGCTCCAGCCACATCTTCAAAGTACTGGCCAATACCCTGATCGTTATCCACCGAGGTTATGAGGCCAAAGATATCCGCGGAGACATAGATGGGGTACTTACTAAGTTCCTCCCGGGCATAGGCCAGGAAATCCCTGATGACCTCCGCCTTGCTCCTGCCATCGGCCCGGGGATAGCTGGCATCCTTAATGGCCCCATCGGAGGGGAAACGGACATAATCCCACTGGACTTCTTTAAAACCCAGCTCCGCCGCCTCGGCCGCCAAGGCAATATTATAATCCCAGACCTCCCGGCAGTGGGGATCGGTCCAGGCCAACTTCTTCCGATCCTTCCAAATACCGCCGCCGGACTTACTCCTCAAGGCCCAGTCGGGTTTACCCCTAGCCAGGATAGGATCTTGAAACACCACTAGGCGGGCAATAGTATAGATACCCCGTTTATCTAAGGCGGCCAAAAGTTCCGGCAGATCGGCGATCTTTTTTTCCCCGGCCCCAATCCCCCGGGCCAA
>JAAYTH010000106.1 GCA_012523785.1 Bacillota bacterium
CGACAATGCGATTAGCAATCTAAAAGTGATCCACTTAGCAACTTAAATATGATCCACCCTGACAATCTAAAACTGATCCACTACGGGGGATCCACTTCACAATATGAATTGTGTTGCGGGCGATGGCCATTATTGATAATGCACATAAAGAACCATTCAAACTAATAATAGGACAAACACCCCTTCGGGGCGATGCCCAATGCGGTTGATAGACTTGTTGGGGCTAGAATTCTAAAACAAACTAAAAATGTCCGGGGTAATGGGACATTCGCCTGCGGGAATACTATGACATTCCTTGACCCACATTGCATCCGAGCAGACGACATTTTGAAAATACCTTTTCAGGTGACAGCGGCTCACACATTGACCTCCAGTAGATACTCGTATATACTGGGGGTTAGAAGAAACAAATGAAAAAGAGGTGAGAAGATGAGGCTTAACTTGGCAAAATGGGGTAATAGTGCTGCAATCCGTATACCCAAAACAGTATTGGATGAACTAAATATAGACAGCACCAACCTTGAAAATGTTAGCTTCAGTATAGATATAGAAGGTGATAGACTGATACTAAAAAGGAAATTAGAGAAAACACAATTTGAACTATTGGCGGAAAGGTCCACCGGTGAAAAACTCAACCCCAAGGTGTACGTGGACTGGGGTAAACCCGTCGGCAAAGAAGTGTGGTAAATATGAAGATCAACATGGATAAAAGCAACTACAACAACCTAGAATGTGGTGATATCATAAAAATCAGTTTTTCGCCGGATAGGGGGCACGAACAGAGGGGATATCGACCGGGATTGGTAATATCGGATCCCATTACTCAAAAAGAACTAAACGGTATAGTAACACTTGTTCCAATAACAAACTCTACAAGTACCTTTTTCACCCGGGTAAATTTAGATGAATATAATCTCCAAACCAAGGGTGACATTCTGGTGGATCAGATTAAAGCATTGGATTTAAGCGAAAGGGACTATATATTTATAGAAAAGGCCCCACCGGAAGTATTGGTTAAATGCAACATTATTTTCAATGCTATTTATGAAAAAATATTAAGCGTATAAGTATTATTCATATATGATTCCACTGCGGAAAGTCATTTTGTGCTATTCTGTCCCCCACTTTAGGTCATGAAACAAGCATTTTCCGCCGTATTTTACCTTATAATACCGCCAAAAGGGGGATTTATCTCCACCTATGGTTTTACAAAACAGTTTCCGCAGTGGAATCTTATTATGTATAACTAGCAATTATAAAAAAAGAAGACCATAGGTGCGCCAAAATATAAAAACACATAGTTGCTAGGAAATTGAGAACTAAGTCCGTTGCAAAAAAAAGGGTGTAAAATAATGATGGGTAAAATAAAAAACAAGTATAAAACCATGGTGATTATGGTCCTTATTTGCATCGCGTTGGCAATTTATTTTCAGCCCAGAACCCTAGAGGATATGTTGGGGCTGGCAAATATCGAATCCCATGAGACTGTCTATTGTGGCCTTTTTGATATTTCCCGGGCAAACAATATATATTGGTCTGGCTCAGCACATGAATTGTTAGGACAATCTGATGAATTATTTGGGCCCTTGCTCCGCGAAATTTCAGTATCCGGCCCAGTCCCATATAGGAATGCTACAATAAATCCCGATTTGGTTAACTTATATTTTTCATTGCCCAAGCAGGATGGGACCTATCAGCCAAGGATCGTGGAACTAATTTTATCCTACGGGGACACTTCCGATTCATATTCCGCCTTTATAAACATAGATAGGAGGGGATATTTCGTGACTTCGGGTAAATCCGTTGTTGCCTCCTTTATCCAAAAGGCTAGGGACACTGTGACCAATACTCCTAATAAACACGGGGGCGGGCTTTCCGTTGATTAGCCTTTAAGGGTTCCGTAATCAGGCACATGGGCTTCGCAATCTGCACACAAAATAACGGTCCCCCGCCATCGAGGAGAGATAAAATGACTAGGGTCCTGGTTTTGAATGGTTCCCCGAAGGGTGAAAAGAGTAACACCATGCGCTTGACCCGCGCATTCTTGGACGGAGCCCAGTGGACAAACGTAGAAATCATCAATGTGGCAAAGGTAAATGTCAAGGGCTGCTTGGGCTGCTTCGCCTGTTGGAATAAGACACCGGGAAAGTGTGTAATAGATGATGAAATGTGTGAGATACTGGTCAAATTGATTACCGCCGATGTGATTGTTTGGTCTTTTCCCTTGTATTATTTCAGTGTCCCTGGGGAACTTAAAAATCTTATAGACCGGCAGCTCCCCCTCAGCCTGCCCTTGATGGCGAGGGAGGCTAAAAGTGGCGGCCATCCATCCCGTTATGATTTGGCCCATCAAAGGCATCTTGTCATTTCAACCTGTGGGTTTTGGACACCAGAAGGTAATTACGATGCCGTTATTGCCATGTTTGATCATCTTTGCGGTCGGGGCAACTATACCACAATCCTTTGTGGTCAGGGAGAGCTGTTCAGTGTTCCAGAACTAAAAAATTGCACAGACGCATATTTGGAAATCATCCGCCGCGAAGGGGAGGAATATGCCACAGGGGAGATACGGGCGGAAACACGGGCAAAGCTCAGTGAGCCCTTATACCCGCGTGCTGTGTTTGAAAAAATGGCAGATGCTTCCTGGGGGATTTCTGAACACCAGGGTTCTGAAATAACGGTAGATGAAAGCCATAGATTTACCATCCAAATGGCAGCCTTGTATAAACCCGATGGCCTAGAGCGTGTACTGGAGTTTTATTATACTGATCTTGATAAGACCTATCAAATTTTACTAACAAAACAAGGGTCAGAGGTGATAACTAATGGTTTCCAGCCATATACCACGAGAATTGAAACACCGTATTCCCTCTGGCGCTCCATATCCCGCCATGAAATTTCGGGAGAGGATGCACTATTTCAGCATCTTTACAAGGTCATTGGTGATTTTAGTCTTATGCTTAAATGGCATGATTTGTTCGGTACATTAGCCCCCACAAAGGGAACAGATGTAAAGCCCCCGGGAAAAACCAATATGATGCTTCTTCTCCTACCGTGGATTACCATTTGGACAGCGATCACACTAGATTCTACTGTTGGCAGTGTGGTGGGCATTGCCCTAGCAGCGCTTGTCCCCTTGTTATGGCTTTCTTTTCGTCCTGTTGTTTTTGAACAAATCAGTATTCCCATCGTGATTGGGATATCATTGGCAGCTTTATTTGGCGTGGATACCAGGCTTATTGTTTCCGCCAGCTATTTTATTTTCGGGCTGATGTGGGTCGCCGGGGCATTTACCAAAATACCGCTTACGGCTTATTACAGCGCCTCAAGCCACGGGGGGGAAGGTGCTTTTTCAAATCCACTTTTTATCAGGACAAACCGCATATTGACTGCTGTTTGGGGAGGCTTATATCTCATCACACCTGTTTGGACATATATTTTGCTAGGCACTGGTTTTTCCCCCTACCTAGGTCTAATCAATTCCATTTTACCCGTGCTGCTGGGTGCCTTTACACTATGGTTTCAGAGATGGTATCCAGCGAAATACGCCAGGGGGTGAGTGTTGTTATGTTGGCGGCAACTATTGGATTTCTCTTCATCCTTCTGTGGGCAATGTTTTCTTCTCTGTTTAGAATCCTTTTTTCGGAACATGCAAATACTACAAACGATATAATGCTATTACTGCTTGTAAATTGTGCCATTTCATTGTTTCGGTGATTTATACTCGGCAAGGCCCCAAAACCCTTTCCTATGCAAGAAACCCCGCCTCGGCACAGGAGCCCCACCATCCCAGTTGCGTCTAATAGTATTGCAGGGCCCGGGGGGGCCGGGGCTTTATGGCAATAATTATTCTCAATTTTTGGGGGTGATTTCGGTGGAAAATTATGTCTTTGGGAGGTTTGATTTATGGCGGAACTTGTGGGAAGGAAGGGGAAAACAATATTTGTTGTCCCAACCTTTCTAGTCTTGGTAGCAGTGGTGTTGTTTTTCTCCCGAATAGGATACTGTCCCTTTGTCGGGAAGATAAAAGCGGAAAAGAAGTTGGCTGCTTATATACTAGAACAAGGGTATAGGGCGGACAGCCTTAAGGTTCAATATAATTTGTATGATGATATGTACACCTGTCGCTTGGATGAAAACCTTTTAGGTTATCGGCTGCAAAATAACTCCATTCATGATGAAAAGGTCAATGTTCAGCTAAATGAGCGGTTGATGAAGGCCCACAAGGATATAATAGGTCAATTTCCTGCCAATTTAATTTTTCCCGAGCAGATTTTTATGTGGTCTACCGTCAACGCCGATAACTATGCCCAAACGGCGGAGCGGCTATATCTTTTGGGAATTTACAATACCGCTGATCTATCAGATGGCGAAAGTGAAAAAATGCCGGCGGCCATCGCAACGAATTTTATCGCCCACATGGGGGACAAATACAATGTCACCGGTATACAGCTTATCTATGCCGATAAGAATGGAATGTATGATATTGAAATAAGGGCTGACACCTTTCAGCCCTTGGAATACGAACAGATGCTGGCGGCTACTAAAAAACGCCCGGAAAAAGAATTGCCGGAAAACTATCTAGAGTGGCGGCGGGGTGTGAGTTAGGTAGGATTGTTGCGTATAAGTAATAAAGTGTCAATTAAATAGTTCTTATAGTTTGGGAGGTAGGAGACGAAAATTCAAAAGAAAAATGTAATAATTATAGCATGTTTTGTTCTAATTTTAGGTATGTTTTGGCTATTGAGTACAGATAGATACATAAGAGGCAATATCAGAACTATTGACAAGGCAGATAGTATTTATATTGTTACTGAAGACAACTCAGTATCCTATCCATTTGATGAAGAAGTATTTAAGTTTGTATCATATGGTGGTTTTGTAGTTAAAGTAGATAATTTCTTTGTGGCGTTATTTGCACCTTACAGCAATAAATTAACTAAAATTGATATGAATATTAGATATACCAAAGGTGAATCTACGCTTGCTACCGCAGATATTTATCATTCTAATGAAAATTCAGAAGAATATTTTTCATATCTGAATAATGTCTATTGGTCAACACATTCAAAACTTACGGATTTATTAGGGTTGATCGAATAACTCATAAAATGAACATTATCCTAGGTGGCTCATATATCACATTATTTCTATTATGCGACCTAATAAGGATGATCGTGGACTTGGGTTCCATAGGCCATAATAATGTTTGGGCATAATCAAAAAACTAACCTGCCCCGTTGGAAAGCAAACAAGTATTTTCCGATAGGGCGGCGTTTTTATTTTGCACTATTTTATACCGAATAGGGAAAAGGCGTGGCAACACAACCCCACTTCACAAGATAAATTATGTTACCATTACCCGCCAAGTTTCGGGAAGGCGTTTCTAACCCCCTGAACCATTTGGCACTATATTTTCAACAATATATAGTATCTCAATGTGGGGGCCTGTCCAGCGTCGGGGGTTATAAAATTTCAAAGAGGCCATTATCGGTAATGCATTTGCCGCAAAACGCTCTTGAAATGTAACAACAAAGCAATTACAATAGATCAAAGGGGATGGTGGCTGTGAAGAAAACAACAACCCTAAATTTAAGGGTTAATCCCGATGTGAAAAGAAGGGCTGAAGAAGTGCTTTCTCATCTCGGGATGTCAATGTCAACAGCGATTGATATCTATCTAAAACAAATTTCTATAACGGGTGGTATACCCTTTGCCGTAACATTACCAAAAGTGCCGTATACTATAAATGCAGATCTAATGACCGTTGGTGAAATCCGTGCAAAACTTAGAGATGGCTATGCGGATATTGAAAAAGGTAATGTGCAGGATGTGTCTGTCGCCTTTAAAGAATTTCGGGAAAAGCATGTATGAAGCAATATCGAATCCAAATCACAAACAGGGCACTATCGGACATGGAACAGATTTATGAATACATTGCTGAGCAGCTGCAAGCTCCGGGTGCAGCCATGGGACAATACAACAGAATTACCGAAGCCATTGAAAACCTTGCCATTTTCCCGGAGCGTATAAAGCTAATGGCAACAAAAGAAGAACAAACACTTCGTTTGAGACAAATGTTCGTTGATAATTATTCCGTTTTCTTTCAGATAAGGGGAGAGAGAGTAATTGTGACAAATGTTTTGTACAGTGCAAGTGATATAGTCAGCCGGTTGCGAGATGAATAGGCTGCAATTAAGTTAAAGGAACGCAACTCTTTTAGCTGGGATTGTTCACTGTATGCGATTGCGTATAAGTAGATTTATACGAATCAGTTATCCTGTTTAACAAACAAACTAAATAATGGGGAGGGGGTTAAACATGAAGAAGATTGTGGCACTTATTGTAATGGCAACTTGTTTAATGTTGTTAATCATGGCCTGTGGTAA
>JAAYTH010000107.1 GCA_012523785.1 Bacillota bacterium
GATAAAACATTGGAAGAACACCAAGCAATTTTAGAAGGCATTAAGAATCGCAACCCCGAATTAGCCCGGGAGGCCGCAAAAAAACACGTTGCCTCCGTCTGGAAAGTTGCAGCAACACGTTTTAAAAAAGCAAATGATTTAAATAATATGATTGATTAGTCTGGGTCTTATCAACATTATTCTTTGGGATATGCCACAATCTATCTTAATTGTCATCCTGAGGGCTTTGCCCCAAGGATCTTTGCAACCCAATGCCAAGATCCTTTGCTTAACTTAGGCTGACACTAACTAGAGGTTGCCGCCGAATAGTCACATTAATTTAATACTCAAGGGGAGGAGTTAGCACAACTCCTCCCCTTGTATTCATTATCTCGTTAATACTATTGGCATAGCCACCCGGGAAAACAGGCCAGAAATAAAATAGTCTGGCAACTTAATGGTCAATCTTCTTTTGGCCCGCACAATTCCACCAGGGTATAATCAAAGCTCCGGGGATGAAAAAAAGCTATTTTTTTGTTTTCCAACCCCGTCTGCGGGGTTTTGTCAATTAATTCTAATCCCATCTCCTCTGCTTCCTTCATTTTGTTTTCGATGTTTTCTACCTCCAGGGCTATATGGTGTATGCCTCCGCCCCGCTTTTTAATAAAGCCAGAAATAGGGCTATTATCCGCTGTTTCACCCAGTAATTCGATCCGGGCATTGCCCAAATCAAAAACAGCGACCCGAAATCCCTGTTCAGAAACATCTTCAAATTTCGGTTCTGTGCCGGTAAATTCCCGCCATTTATCAACCGCTTGGGGCCAGTCTTTAACCGCAATACCCACATGATCTAAGCGCATGGTTTTCTCCTCCTTCAACATTGTCCCCTGAGGGGAATGGGGTCTTGGTCTCTTTCATCACAATACAGTTTTGCACGGGACACACTAATGTGCATAGGCCACAGCCATGGCAATCTTCTTCCCTAAAAACAGGCTTTCTTTCCTTAAGATCAAAATCTATGGCCTGGTAGCCACCATCACGGCAGGAAACATAACAACGTCCACAGCCGATACACTTATCAGGATCAAAGGATGCTGCCACCCTGTATTTACGGCTTAGTTGTTCAGTAGGAAGCATGTTCTTAAGGGAAAGACCCACCAATTCTTTAGTTCTAGAGAACCCTTTTTCTAATAAAAACCCTTCCACACCATCTATTAGTTCCTCCACAATACCATAGCCCCGATACATGATTTCCGTAGCTACTTGTACCACTGTTGCTCCATAGAGCAAATACTCCACCGCATCCCGCCAATCACGTACTCCTCCCACGCCTGCTAACTGCAAGGTAAGTCCTTCTTCCTGGGCCAATTCGGCTATAATTCTCATGGCTATCGGTTTAAGGGCAGCCCCAGATAGCCCATTAAACCAAGACCTTCCACCAATGACTGGTTCGGGAACCAAGTTATCTAGACTAACTCCAGTTAGGGATTTGATTGTATTGGTCGCACTCAAACCCACTGCCCCGGCCTCTTGTGCCGCCAGGCCGATGGGGAGAATATTTGTTATACTGGGGGTAAGCTTAATTAGAATTGGTAGACTGGTCTCTTTTTGCACCCAACCAATTACTTCCTGTACCTTATCTGGATTATGGCCGAGGGATTGATTTCCATCGCCACTATCGTCATCGGGACAGGAAAGGCAGAGCTCAATTGCATCTGCTCCCGTTGATTCAGCCAGGGAAGCCAATTCCCTCCAATTCTTTTCCACGCCGGGTGATTTAATACTAACCGCAAAGAAATGTTTCGGATATTTTCTCTTAACCCGACTCCAGTCCTCGATAGTTTCCCTTACCCCCTGATCAATTCTAAAGTCAATGTTCCCCATGCCAGCAAAATAGTATTGGTTTGCAGACAGCCGGGAAAAGCGGGGGGTAAGACTGCGATCAGGTAGATCCTGGTCAAGGGCAAGGCTTTTGGAAATGGCGCCGCCCCAACCCATTTCAAAGGCCCGCATAATCATATCTGCAGTGCGTGCCACCGGTGATGCGGCTAGTAAAAAAGGATTAGGACAATCGAAATTACAAAAATTTGTTGTTAGATCAACCTTGGCCAATTGAAACCACCCCATTTTCCACATAGTCCATTATGGCCCGCGCCGCTTTGCGGCCATCTGCTACGGCCCTAACAACTGTATTACCACCATCGGCCACCACATCGCCACCGGCGAAAATCCCAGCCCTGCCAGTGACCATAGTATCAGGATCCACCTCTATCTGCCCTTTGTGACTGAATTGTACACCCGGCAAAACATCGGCCATTTTTCTATCACCCCGATTACCAAGTGCCGTCACAACCAAGTCAAATTTCAGCACATATTCTGTTCCAGGCATCCCGACATAATTTATACGCCCATCCTTACCTAGCCCAAGAGCCCCGGTTCTCATACATTTTATTCCTTCAACCCGACCATCACCTAGAATTTCCAAGGGCATACTTTGTAGTTCAAAGACA
>JAAYTH010000108.1 GCA_012523785.1 Bacillota bacterium
GCGGCCGTATATTGGGCTATCATTAGGCCTGAATTTAATCCACCATTTTCAATTAAAAATCCCGGCAGGCCTTCATTCAAACTGGGGTTTACAAGGCGCTCGATGCGCCGTTCGGAAATGCTGGCCAACTCGGACACGGCTATACTTAAATAGTCCATATTTATGGCCACTGGTTCCCCGTGGAAGTTTCCACTTGAAATCACGGTATCATCATCGGGAAAAATTAAGGGATTATCGGTAGCGGAGTTGATCTCAATCTCTAAAACCTTTTTTATGTGGGCCAGGGCATCCCTTACAGCACCATGGACCTGGGGTGTACATCTTAAGGAATAGGCATCCTGGACCTTCGTTTCCCCTTGCCTGGTCACAAATTCACTGCCTTCCAATAGTCTTCTCAAGTTTCTGGCACATTCCAGTTGGCCTTTATGGGGTCTTACCAAGCCAATGTTCTCATCAAAGGCATCTATTACGCCATTTAAGGCCTCAAAGGTCATAGCTGCGCATATATCGGCTGTCTCTGCCAAATTTAGGGCCTCGGAAAGAGCCAGGCAACCTATAGCCGTCATGACTGGAGTGCCATTGATAAGGGCCAGGCCTTCCTTTGCTTCCAGTGTTATGGGCTCAATTCCCGCCCTCTCCATGGCCTCTTTACCCGATAGAACTTCGCCCTTATAGGTCGCTTCTCCTTCCCCAATCAACACCAGTGTCATATGGGCCAAGGGGGCTAGATCACCGCTGGCCCCCAAGGAACCCTGGGAAGGAACCCGGGGTATTACCCCTTTGTTCAGCATTTGAAGTAGGGTTTCTACTACAATCAGCCTTACCCCCGAATATCCTTTAGCTAAAGCATTGGCCCGCAACAACATTGTGGCCCTCATTATATCTTCCGAAAAACACTTGCCTACTCCCGCTGAATGGCTTCTTATTAAATTAGCTTGTAATTTACGAGTATCTGCAGATGAAATATTTATATCGCAGAATTTCCCAAAGCCGGTAGTTACACCATATACTACATCATCATTTTCAATAATTTTCTCCACATATTGGCGTGATTTTTCAATCTTTTCTTTAGACTTTAACGATACCTCAACCATTTCTTTCTGAATTGCTACTTTTACAACATCTGCCAAAGTTAGGTTCTCACCGTCAATTACCAATGTCGTCACCTCAACTTTTATTAGATACTCGTATGGGCATTTCTTAGTATATTTTTAGGTTGGTTCCTCTTTTCTAATACAGTAATTCTATATCAATTTCAAAAGTCCTGCCTAAAATGAAAATATTTTTGGACTTCTCAACATCTTCCCAATTTACTGAATTAATGGACTAAGGTAATAATGTGTTAGCACTTTAGCTTGATAAAGCCCTTTATGCTCGTCTAAAACCGCATTAACACGGCACATATCTGTATCTGTATCTAATGTCACACCCCTATGACAGGAAATGGGACAACAATATAGCCACAACCATTTTCAAAGACAAACTTTGCCTTGCGCCCCAGGTGAAAGATTTTAAAAATCCAATGTGGGTACACTATTTTCAAGTTCCATAGGAGGTGAAGATAGTGCGTGGGTGGGTAGGCTGGGCTATTGTGGCAGCCATACTTTTGGCTATACCTCTCGCCAATTATTGGGGATTAGGTCCCTTCCCTTTAGAGGACAAAAGGGGAAAGAAAACCGGGAATACCTTACCTTGGGAGGAAGAGCCAAGGTTTTCGCGGGCCCAGCGGAGGGGAAACACACCCCTTCTTTTGGCCACTTACCGGGCCAAATTGCCGGATCCCATATTATTTGAAAGGCATAATATCACCCTGGCCGCCCATAATTTGCAGGGCGCGCTTCTAGAACCAGGTCAGGTGTTTTCCCTCAATGACCACCTTGGGGAACGGACCCTCGAAAAAGGATTTAAGGAAGGGCCCATGTACAGCGAGGGCCAAATTGTGGAAATCGTTGGGGGTGGGGTATGCAAAATCTCTTCCCTTCTTTATAATGTGGCCGTCTTGGCCAATATGGAAATTATAGAGAGAAATGCCCATTCCATGTTGGTTCCCTATGTCCCCCCGGGGCAGGATGCTACCCTGTGCTATGGCACAAAGGATTTTAAGTTTCGCAATACAAGCCCCGATTCTATTCTAATTTGGGCGGAAAACATTGATGATACATTATATATGGCCCTCTACAGTAATCATAAAGGGCC
>JAAYTH010000109.1 GCA_012523785.1 Bacillota bacterium
AAAGAATCACAATTATTCCGCATAAATCCCCTTCCCTAGACCTTCATCGTCTTCCAGCGGCCGGAATTATACCGCGGGTAAATAACAATGGAGCGAAATGCCTGGTCCGGGATGATGCAGATAGTTTTCCTTTGGGAATAATTGACACTACTTTTTCTGTTTTGTACTTTCTTTTCCTACTTATCCAATGTATTATAGATATAACCTCAGCAAATAGAAACAATATATAATCGTGGTTGCTAATCGCAAGCATTTATATGCCACTAAAAAATAGGGATATTATTATGAATATCAAATTAGGAGGGAAGGGCTGTGCTTCCTATTAAGAAAAGAATTGGACACGACGGTGAAATATCAATTAGTGATGTACTCAAAAAGGCCCAAATTAAACCGGGGACCCTTGTTCAAATTAGTGCTGCCAAAAATAAAATCATTATAAGGACAGTTAAAAAGAATAAGCGGAAAGGTACTATAGAAGCAGTCGCCGGGATTTTGAGTGGTAAGAACAAACTGGTCGAGGAGATGCTACGCATAAGAAGTGATGAGGATGATAGACATGGGACTGTCATGTAATAGGTTTCTGGTAGACACAAATATAATTATTTACACTTTGCAAGGGGTTAAAGAAGTCGTTGAAGCCATGAAAGGCTTGGAGAAAGATACGATTGAAATTTATTATTCAACGATAATTGAAGCAGAACTTTTTTCATTCCATGCCCTAAGTAAAAAGCAAAAGGTCGCCATAAGGAAAATATTAAACCTGGGTGAAATAATTAATGTCGATTCTGAAATTGCTTTAAATGCGGCGAGATTACGCGCCTTAAGCAAAAAAGGTTATAATTGCAAACTTAGGCTACCAGATGCTATCATTGCTGCTACTGCTTTTTTATATGATGCAGTTTTGGTTACAAGAAACACCCAAGATTTTAACCATTTAGAAGATAGGGGTTTACGTCTTTGGAATCCCCATGTTTCCCGGTCTTATATGGGTGAGTAAAGAAAATAAATATACCTAGACTGAACAATTGCCAACTAATTTTTGTTATTTCCCGTCTTCCTGACCTACCTCCCTAGACCTTCATCGTCTTCCAGCGGCCGGAATTATACCGTAGGTAAATAACAATGGAGCGAAATGCCTGGTCCAGGAGGTTGGCGGTCCAGGCGCCCAGGAGGCCAAAACCCATGCCGATGAAGAGCTTGGCAAAGACAACCCTAATACCCCAAATGCCGATCATGGTGGCATAAAGGGGCCAACGGGTATCACCGGCACCCCGCAGGGCTCCGGCCAGGATAAATTGGGTGGATTGCAAGGGCTGCATGACGGCCAGGATTTTCAGGGCGGCTGCGGCAAGTAGGATTACCTGCAGATCGTCGGTGTAAAGGCGGGCAATGTATTTGCCAAAAAAGAAAAATAATGTGGTGACGGAGGCGGCTACCAGCATACCCAGGCGTCGGGTTCGGAGGCCAAATTTTTCAGCTGCCTCCGGCTGGCCAGCCCCCAAGCTCTGGCCCATCAAAGTGGTGGCAGTCATACCGAAGGCTTGGTTGGGGGCAAAGGATAGGCCCATTAGGTTTAGGCCTATCTGGTGGGCGGCAAATATTGTTGTGCCCAGGCCGGAAACCGTACGGGTAAATTCTATTTGACCGGTCCTTAATATTAATTGTTCCAGGCCAGAGGGGAGGCCAATGTTTAGTATGCGTTTTATGATGGGGATATTGATTTTGAAAGCCTTATAAATAGAAAGCCTATAAAGGGAATCAGAGCGATAAATAGCATATAGGGCGAGTACGGTGGCAATGCCACGGGATATGGTGGTGGACAGGGCGGCCCCCGTTACCCCCAGGGCCGGGAAGCCGAACTTGCCAAAAATTAAAATGTAGTTGCCAATAACATTGAGGAAATTGGCGATGACGTTGTATCTCATGGGGGTGACTGTATCACCGGCACCCCGGAGGGCAGCCCCAATACCCATGGTAATAGATACAAAAAGGGCACCTAGAGATGTTATAGCAAAATAGGATGTGGCCGGGGCAATTACATCTGGCTCGGCCCCCATAAATATTGCTATTTTTCGGGCGTATAGGTATCCCAGTGTACTGCACACAAGGCCGAATAACACCGAAAGAATTAGGGTTTGTTGTAGCACTGTACGCCGTAGTTTGTAATCTTTTGTTCCGGTGAAGCGGGCAACCAGGGCCATGGTGCCGACGTTTAAGGATTGGAATACAGACAATATGAGCATATTGGGTTGGTTGGCAATGCCTACGGCCGCCAGGGCTATTGTGCTCACCTTGCCCACCATAACTAAATCGACCATATTAAACAGGGTTGCTAACATAAGTTCTATCAGGGCTGGTAGGGTTAGGTTCCAGATATACTTGTCCACTATTTTGATATCGGTTAAATCCTGTGGAGATAAGTCAACAAGCCTTCCAGCCCTTGTAATTTTTTTCCTAGTACTGGGTTTAGTTTTTGCACTGTTCATTAATTTTAGTCCACCTTTTTGTAAATATACCGCGGATAGGTTTATTTGCTAATATTTCACATGGCCCTGCCAAGGAACAATTCCATTATATCACAAAGAAATTAGGGAATTTAAAAGGGCAGAGCAGTTTTCATAGAACTACTCTGCCCTCAGCGGCATGTCTTCAAGACTATTCTCCTTTCCACACTGGGAGGCATATCCGTTCCCAGATATACCCTATCGGCCTCATCACCCTCCCCTTTGGGATGGGGTAAAAAGGCTCGGAGTGAAACCAACGACAGCTTACCCACCCGATACGGGGTAGAGGATATATACCTCATCACCGTCTTCTAACACATAGTGTTTTCCCACGTGGCTGCCGTTGACCATACACGATGTCATAGCCAGCAATTTCTTTTCTTTTTCCTTCATCCCCTCACCGATTAGGTGAAGGAGTTGTAGAATTGTGGTATTGGGGGGCAGTTTAAACCCCGTGGCCTTTGGGCCCAGGTTTGCTATGGGGGCCCCGAAGTATTTAACCCATATTTGCAATATTATCACCGCCGAGGGGTAATTGGGAAAAGACTAGCCATGGCGTTTAATGGATTCTTGTTTATTATCCGTTTCTATCTTTACTAGCCTAGATCATCGTATAGATCCTTTATAACCTCATTTAGATGGCCCAGTTTGCGCAGGGATTTTAGGGATGGCTTGCCTGTTTCCATGTCCCAGTCGGCAGCGGCAAAGAAGTTGCGGGCCAGTTGCTTTTCATCTAGGGTGACATTGGCCACCGGGCCTTCCTTAAGGGGTGGTTTCCCTATAACCCGATCTGAAATACTACAGTCGGCCGGGGTTATTCCTTCCCGCAGATTAAAGGCCTGGCGCATATTGAGGATGCGAAGGCCGGTGTTGAAGCAGTCTTCGGCACTGAAGGGGATACCAATTATGGCTTGGGCATAGTCGTAAAAAGCCTGGGCTGTTACCCCGACACTGCCGGCAAACATGCAAAATCCCAGGCAGTTGAGGACTTCTTGGAAGGTAGTGGCACCCAGGTCGGCCTCACCGGTCCCTTCATAGACGTATTTTTCCTCCGGAGGCAGACCCAACTGCCCCAATCCAATACCACCCTTGACATGGCGCCCGGGGGTAGGATCAAACTGGTAGGTCCGGGCCAGGCCAGGGCCTAGGCGGGGATCGTGCATGGGAATTTCGATCCCGGAGGCCGTCTGCAGATATTCTTCCCCTTTGCCCCACTCCCGGGCGGCAAAGGCGGAACCATTGGCCAAGATGGCACCACAGCCTTCTCCATCGGCCATCTTTTGCAGCAGGGCCACGATGGCTTCACCGTTGCCCCAGGTCAAATCAATATCATCTAGATCTTTTTTGCTCAAGATGCCCCTATCATAACATTCCATGGCCCAGGCGATGGTCATGCCGGCGGAGATGGTATCCAGACCATAACGGTTGCAAATCTCGTTGGCCTTGAGTAGAGCATCCTCTTCGTCGCAGAGGAGGGCGGGGCCAAAGGCACCGCTGGTTTCATATTCGGGGCGCTCTGTAGCCCCCAGGGGCCAGCGTCCGGTGTTTACTTCATACTCTGCCCCGCAGCCCAAGGGGCAGTTATGGCAAGCATACTTTTTCGTCTTATACTTATCTAAAACCGCGCCAGACAGCTTGTGGGCACTTTCCTCACCAAAATCTATAATGCCGGCTCCGGCCCAATTTTTCACGGCGCAGTCGCCGCTTAAGGTGGAGGCTTCGGTTATGCCCGTTGTACCATATTCGGACCATCTTTCCCAGGCCGGGTGTTCCCGCATCATGGCCACTACGGATTTGTTTATTTCCAGGATTCTTTCCGGATTGGCCACGGGAATTTCACCACTGCCCCGCACAGCAATGGCCTTTAGTTTTTTGGAGCCCATCACTGCACCTCCGCCACCCCGACCGGGGGCCCGATGGCCGTCGTTGATGGGGCAGGCTAGATAGGACATCCTTTCCCCGGAGGGGCCGATGGCCACTATCCGCACCCTTTCATCCCCAGTCTCTTCCTTGAGGGCGGCCCAGGTCTCTTTAGCATCCATTCCCCACAGGTGGGAGGCATCCTTAATTTCTGCTTGTCCGTCTTTAATCCACAAATACACCGGTTTATCAGAAATACCGGAAATGAAAACGGCGTCATAGCCGGCTTTTTTTAGTTCGGGGCCAAAATAGCCGCCGGAGTTGGCATCATTCCAGCCTCCGGTTACCGGCGATTTATGCACTAGGGTATAGCGGCCGCTAAAGAGGGCCCGGGTGCCGGGGGCCGGACCGGGAATGAAACCCAGCACATTATCGGGGCCCAGGGGATCGGCACCGGCCGGCATCATTTCATAAAGGATTTTAGCCCCCAGGCCGTAGCCGCCGATAAAATTAGTGACCACTTCCTCCGGAACTTTCCTTTCTACTAACTCACCCTGGGTAAGATTGACAAAAAGCATTTTGTTATTGTATCCACCCATCATAGATTTTTCCTCCTTTCCATATGATATCCCTACTAGCTGGACAAAATAGAATATTTACCACCTCCCGGGGTTTTCAATTCTTGGTGCTGTGTTTAGTGATTTGACCGGGGAACAAATTCGGCGTTTGCTCAGAGCAGGGGGTCTTGCATATTATTGTATTCTGTTTTTTACTTGTGATTTCCTGCTTGAAGGAGATGTTGAGGGGGCAAAAAGGATTGTCCTTTCCAACAGGCGGGATTACACCACCAGACACCGTTGCACAACAATAAGGAAATGCAGCATATTAATAATATTAATATACATATTGACATTATTAATATATACTGCTATGATTATAATTAATAACAAGGAAGGAGGTCATGATTATCAGCTACAGTGTGCCAGATAAATGCCCGGTTTGTGGCCATGAACTTTTGGTGAATAGGTTGTCCTGCACCTATTGTGCAACTAAAATCGAAGGGGAATTTTCCACCTGCAAGTTCTGCCGCTTGCCGGCGGAACAAAGGGAGTTTATCGAGGTTTTTATCAAGTGCCGGGGCAGTATTAAAGAGGTGGAGAGGGAGTTGGGCATTTCTTATCCCACGGTGAGGAGCCGCTTAGATTCTGTGATTGCCGCCCTGGGCCATAGGGTTGTTGACCGGGGGGAAGGGGAAACGGTGCAGGCGCGGGATATTTTGGATGCCCTGGAGGAAGGGAAGATTTCAGCGGCCGAGGCCGCCCGGCGCCTGAAAAAAGGGGATAGCTAGTGAAGGAGGTAATAAAAAATAATGGGCGAAGACAAGAAAAGAATTTTGCAAATGATCGAGGAGGGAAAAGTTACTGCCGCCTAGGGGATGGATTTGCTGGCGGCCCTGGAGGAATCACCCCTGGTGGGGGAAGGGAGCCCGGCTTTAGGGAAACGTTTCCTGCGGGTGCGGGTTTCCTCGGAAAAGGGGACCAAGGCCAATGTAAATATCCCCCTCAGCTTGCTAAAGGTGTTTTCCAAGCTCTGGGGTTTTGGGATGGCCCTCCTCCCCCTGGAAGCCCGGCGGGAATTGGAAAAAAAGGGTATTGATTTGGCCAAGATTGACTTTGAGGAACTGATAAACCTAGTCGAACAGGGGTTAAGTGACGGCAAGTTAATAGATGTGGAAACCGATGACGATAAAGAGGGTTTTACCAAGGTGGAGGTGTATGTGGAATAGGTTTTATTTCCCGGGAAATGGGGGCCGGGGGAAAATTTGGGTCGGGGTTTTGTTTATCCCTTTGCTGCAATTCTGTCCTTTGTTTAATATCTTAGGGGATTCAAATGGGGTAAAATCGACTCTTCACATGGACTAGCATTTTTCCCGCCCCGCTTTAGCCTTTCACTCTAAATTCAAGCGCCTGCTTAAAACCTAATTTGTGATGGCCAAATAAGCGGCGGCTAAGATACCAGCGGCTGCTATACCAAACCCCATGACGCTGTGGAATATTTGTGCTCTGCTGGGCATGTTAAGCTAGCCCCCGGCCCTTGAGAGCAGCTTTTGCCTGTTTCGGGAAAGGGAAAATATCTCCCCAAAAACTTACACATTCTGTAGATATGGTATATATACCCAAAAGGTGAGGTGATGACCTTGTATACCACCACCATACGAAAATGGGGAAACAGCCGGGCAATAAGGTTGCCCAAAATGTTGCTTGAGAAAGCGAAACTTAAAAATAATGACGAGCTAGAAATTAAAGTAGGGGATGGCAATATCCTGATAATACCCGTCAAAAAACACAAAAGATTGGCAGGGCGCCTAGCCGAATACAAGGGTGATTACCAGTGTGGGGAATGGGACACTGGTAAAGCTAAAGGCAAGGAAGTATGGTAAATGCGAGTTAGGCGATTGTCCCGCCGGACTATACTAGAAACCAAACAAGGCCGATGCATCAAATAGGATATCACTCGGCATACATACCCTATGTTTTTTAGAAAAAGCATTTACGAATTCACCCGTTGGCTCCTTGTGCTTCTGATATTCTTGCGCCAGTTCCCTTTTCACCTCTTCGCGTTTTGATTCGGCATCCTCTGCATCCACATAAATAATTCCATAAAATATACCATATGAAAAGTATATTTCATATAAATCCTCTTTTGATGAAAACAAACTCACCTCGACTTCTCCATCATATACTTCATTAATTTCCATATAGGTATCCTTGTAATGCCTTTCATCTTCTGAAAACTGTTCGGTTACATTTTCCCAAGTATACAAGTCCCTGCACCTCGCTTTTGGCTTTTAACTTATATAGTAACTATTGAGCAACAACTCATAGTGCCATCCTTCGTTTCGCTCAGGATGACACTAACTAAAGGT
>JAAYTH010000110.1 GCA_012523785.1 Bacillota bacterium
GATCAAATCAGCGAAGAGCAGGTGGAGACCCTAAGGATCTGTGGTGACTGTCCCGGTTACCTGACCATAGATTCTGCCGCCGCCGGCCCCGGGGGTCCTTTTAAAGTCTACTGTATCAGTATCCCCATCCAGGCTTGTCCCCGTTGCCAGGAGGAGGGTCGGGAAAAATACGGAAAAATGATCCGGGAATCATCCCGGGTTTACGACCATATTTATCTTCAGGATAAGCTAGCCGACGAATACCGACAATATGATCAAGAGCAGGGGGATGTTTCCATCGGTTGAAGAACCACAGGGTGGATACCACTGGTTGTGTGCTTGCCCTAGATGCCGTGGAATTTGGGTTACCCAGTATTACGATATATTACTCCCCTTTCCACCTTGTGGCCCGGTATTTGAAAATTTCAACCTCCTTCCCCATTACTCCGTCATTAGAAATATCATTGAGGTCCTCCTGACGGTGCAGAATAAGAGTAAAGGGGAAGCCCTATCCCTAGGGCGGATGACACTGGGAGTTGTTGCTGAATAGTTACTATTTGATATTACTTCCATTTACATCAAATGGAAGAAGGCCTAGCAACAAAACCCCGCCTCATAATATGAATTAAATTACCATTACCCGTCATGTGTTGATAAGGTCTTTCTAACCCTCAGAGCTATTTGGCACTATATTTTCAAAAATATATGGCATCCCAAGCAAAGCATAATGGGGACTGCCCGGCGTGGGAGGTTATAAAACCTTCAAAGATGGCCACTATTGATAATGCATTTACCCACAAAAATGCCCTTGAAATGTAACGACAAAGAAGTTACAATCGAAGAAACAAGGGGTGGCAGCAAGGCAAAATATAAAAAAGGGAATCGGCCTCATGGTGACTGTGATATTGGCATTCTCCCTATTTAGCATAGTTGCGCTGGCGGCAGATAGCCCATAGGGTACTGTTGCCGTACCCGCCCACTATACCATGTCCGTCGATGGGAAAAATGTATCCTTGTGGGCCCTTAAGATTGGAGACGGTATCTTTTTTAAAGCCCATTTCAAACTGCGCGACATTGCAGTGGCCTTAAACGGAACGGATAGGCGGTTTGATGTAAACTGGGATGAAAGCAAAAAAGCGGTCCTGCTGACCACTGGGATGTCTTATGCGCCGATGGGCGGCGAATTTAAAAAAGACCCAGCCAATGACATGGGCACAGCTTTAGCGGCAACTAAACCAACCACTGTTTTTTATATTGACAAGAGACAGATTCCGTTGCGCGCCTATATCGTAAACGATGCTCATTATGTGCAGCCTCCCGAATCAAAGGCGCGGATATAAAGTTGGATATGCCGGTTTATAAAGTTCGGAGCTTGTATGGTCTTTCGGCGCCGACAACCTCCTACCTGGCCATTGAGAACGGCATCCCTTATATTATTCTCGACACCCCCGGCTGGAGCGAAGAATATGACCTGGCTGGCGACGGCGTGCTGGAAACAGTGTTGGCAAAATGATCTTGTTGGGCTGACCGGTAATGGGATATAATTATATAAAGGGGTGATTGGGTTGAAAAATTATCCCGTTATTATTGAACAAGACGGGGATGGGTATGTTGTATCCTGCCCTATATTTAAAGGGTGTTATTCCCAAGGGGACACAATAGATGAGGTTCTAAAAAATATAAAAGAGGCAATAGAATTATGTATTGATGAAGAAGAAAACCCTGTTGGAAGTATAATTATCGGCAATGTGGTATTGGAAAGATGACACTAAAACTACCTGTTGTTTCCGGTTCGGATTGTATTAAAGCCCTTGAAAAAATTGGGTATATAGTTGTTAGGCAAAGGGGGAGTCACATCAGACTTAAGGATAAGAGCGGGAAATTGTCCCCCCCAACGGTACCGGGGCATAATGAACTCCGCCCCGGATTGCTGCGGAAGATACTAAATGATGCGGGTCTTACTGTCGAAGATTTTATTTCATTGTTGTAAGGACACCATAAAACCCCGGTAAAATAGGGGTTTAATTTTATTTTGCTCCGCATCATTTCTATTAAGTGCCATGGTGTTCTAAATAACTGTTCTGCCGGCTAGGGGGATGCATTGTGTGCCAAGCAGGAGTATGCCGGGGTTATTGACAAGCGGGATAGGGATATGCCCCAAAAACTAAAATCCGACTCCCTTAGAGGTAAGGGGGAATCGGATTTTAATTTATTTACCCCTTATATAAGCTATCAATAACTCACAATTGACAGGTTGCCATGATAGGCAGGAATCAACATTTTGAGATAAAATATGCAATTCAAAGTTACTTCATGGAACATCCCTTCTGTGAAATAAAACAGTTTTGGGGGCTAAAACCACAATGAAAAAGGTTCAATGTCTCAAAGAGTTTACTTCACGAAGGGTGAAAATGACTTTGGGGTCCACCCTAGCCAACTATGCGGATGGACTTCACAGTTTATAGACCTGTATTTGCGATTGGCCGTGAATGGTATTTGTTCTGAAGAGGTGGCTAGGAAAATATGTCTTTATCCTGGTCGATGCCGAAATTTTTCCGAAAATCTTACGGTCATGGTAGAATCTCTAGTTGTTTGAGGAGATGTCCTGGGCCAGCAGACATCTTTAACATAAGGGGGTTTGGTGCCATCAAGAGTAAATAACCACCTAGCCACCCTTTCCGCCGCTGGGTGCAATCCTTTCGAGTCTTGGGCCTACCGGGCCTAGTACGTTCTGTAGATAATGATAGCAGTACCTGCAAAATGCCTGCAATGTTACGGGGTCCCATTGAATGGAAGTGATTTTACATCTCATCACATGGAGCAGGTGGCTATTGATTTAAAAATGCGTCTTATTTTTTCAATCCCGGGAATGCCAGGGGGAAGGGGGAAATAAAAAGCTTTTTTAGAAGCGTTAACTAGCACTTCCTAAACATCCCTCCGGGTTTTATCTATCCAACCCACCAACCCAGCCAAAGGCCGACCCTGTCATTGCATTAAATCAACTAGATACCCAATTTCTGCTGTACCTAAACAAATACAATCTGGAAGCCGGGGATAGGATCATAATAAGAGATTGACTATCCAAATTAACTTGGGTAGAATGTATTTAAGTGGATGCTTAATTAAAATGGGGTGTTGAATTTGGCGGAGCTGGTGTCACTACTAAGGGCCTTGGCCCATGGGACCCGCTATAGGATAATTTCCCTACTTTTAACCCAGGATTTTTGTGTAGGGGCCTTGGCCGGGCGGCTAGGATTATCGGATGCGGCGGTGTCCCAGCACTTACGAGTTCTACGGGAAGCTGGTTTGGTTAAAGGGGAAAGGAAGGGCTATTGGACCCATTACAGGGTGCAAAGGGATGTGCTGAAAAAGTTGGCGACCGCCCTTAATGACCTGGCGACAAAACCCATGGAAACTAATACATCATGTACTAGCCGGGCAAAAAATCCCGGGGGAATGGGGGATAGATGTGGATATTTTAAAGGTTGAGAACTTGACCAAGAAATATGGCAACTTCACAGCAGTGGCGGGCATTAGTTTTTCGGTCCAAAAGGGGGAAATATTTGGTTTTTTGGGGCCCAATGGGGCGGGGAAAACAACAACTATTAACATGTTGACGGGCCTGGCCAAGGTTACGGAGGGTTCGGCCTATTTAGCAGGAATTGATTGTGTAAAGGAAACAAAAAGGGCCCAGGGGCTGATGGGAATAGTAGCCGATGAGAGCAACCTCTATCCGGAAATGAATGGCTGGGAAAACCTTAATTTTTGCGGGGCCCTGTATGGCCTGGAGAAGAATGAGAGGAAGGAAAGGGCTTGGGAGTTGCTGGAGCTGGTAGGTTTGAAGGAGGTGGCCCATAAGCCCTTTGGAGCCTATTCCCGGGGCATGAAGAGGAGGCTCACCATTGCCGCCGGCATAATACATAATCCGGAGGTTTTGTTTTTGGATGAACCTACCACTGGTATTGATGTAAAAAGTGCCCGGGAGATAAGAAAAATGCTTCTGGATCTAAATAAAAGGGGAACAACGATCTTTCTAACTACCCATTATATAGAGGAAGCGGAGCGGCTGTGCGATAGAATTGCCTTTATAGTGGATGGTAAAATAGTGAAGATAGATAGCACCCGGGGGTTGTTGGAGGAGGCCCAAAGGGGACAGACAGTACAATTTACCTTGGGTAATGGCAGTCTTAAACCATGCGAGATACTGCGGGGAGCTTTCCCGGGCTATAGGTGCCAAGTGATTGATGCCAAAACCATCCGGGTCCACTCCGGGAAGGCTATTGATTTAATACCTATTGTGGATGTTTTTAAAGATAATTCCCTAGCACTGTATGAAGCCAAAGTGATCAGACCCACCCTGGAGGAGATATTTGTTCAGATTACGGGTATAGAAGCAAAGAAAATAAAGACTGGGGGCGATAAGAAATGAAAGCCTGGATTGCCTTTAAAAATATTTTCCTCAAGGACATGCGTAACTATTATTTGAAGCCACCCAACATCAGCTGGGGTATCATATTCCCCTTTGCCTGGACCTTGATGTTCTTTTTACGCTCCCAATCGACGGTGGATATTAGGGGGATTTTGCCTGGGGTAATGGCCATGTCGATACTCTTCGGGACTACTTCTATGCTGGCAGTTACCATAACCTTTGAAAGAAGAAGCCGATCTTTTGAACGTCTGCTGTTAGCCCCCATTGATTTAAATATATTGATGCTGGCCAAAACCTCCGGAGCTGTGTTGTTTGGTATTATAAATGCTTTCGTTCCGGTGGTGTTTGCCCTATTCTTGGTAGATTTAGCGGGTATAAATTGGCTTGTCGTCCTGGGAAGTGTGTTCTTCATAGCAGTTACTTCCACATTTTTGGGCCTATTGATTGCCGTGACAGTGAGTGAGGTTTTTGAAGCCCAGACCTTTTCTAATTTTTTTAGATTCCCCATGGTGTTTTTGTGTGGATTATTTATACCTATTCGGAATTTGCCCGCCATCCTACGGCCCTTGTCCTATGCCATACCTTTGACTTATGGGGCAGACATTTTAAAGACGGCCATAAATGGGGAGGGCCATCTGATGGTGGGCCTGAGCTTTTTTATTCTAATTATATTTAGCCTTGTGTTTTTTACCATCAGCACAAGAAACATCAAGGAAAAATGGATACATTGATGGCCAGCGGGAGGATGCTTTTTTGGCTGGCTTTAAATTCTGCCTTTAGGCAGGAAATACTTGTTTCTTGTGGAAGAATTTCTTGTGGAAGAATTTTATGAAGGGTGGGAAAGTTGTTTCCCACCTAACTGGCAAAGTGGGATAATCCAGCACATCTAGCGGGGTACAAAATGAAAGGAGTGAAGTAGATGAGGGTAAAGGTAAAAAATAATGTGAGCTGGGTTGGTATTATTGATTGGGAGCTGGAGACCTTCCATGGTGATGATTATTCTATTATGAATGGTTCTAGCCAAAATGCCTATCTAATTCAAGAAGGTAAAACAGTGCTTATTGATACCGTGTGGACTCCCCACAGTGATAGATTTATCGACAATTTAAAGGCGGAAATTAATTTAAAAGACATCGATTTTATAGTAGCCAATCATGGTGAGGTGGACCATTCGGGGGCCCTGCCGGAACTTATGACAGAGATTCCGGAAACCCCTATTTATTGTACGGCCAATGCTGTAAAAAGCCTGGAGGGCCAGTTCGGCCAAAGGGGCTGGAATTTCCAGGTTGTAAAGACGGGGGATACTGTTGATGTGGGCAATGGTAAGGAACTCATCTTTGTGGAAATGACTATGCTGCATTGGCCCGACAGTATGGCCACCTACCTGACCGGGGACAATATCTTGTTTTCCAATGACGCCTTTGGCCAGCATTTTGCTGTGGAAGAAATCTTTAACGATAAGGCAGATCAATGCCTTTTGGAAAAGGAAGCTATGAAGTACTATGCCAACATCCTCAACCCCTTTTCACCCCTGGTGGCCCGTAAAATTAAAGAAATCGTGTCCCTTAATTTACCCATTGATATTATTGCCCCCAGCCATGGTGTTATTTGGCGGGAAAATCCCCTGCAAATTGTGGAAAAATATGCCCAGTGGGCCGATGCTTACCAGGAGGACCAGCTAACCATTGTTTACGATACTATGTGGGAGGGAACGGCGAAAATTGCCCATCACCTGGCAAGTGTAGCCAGGGAACTATCACCTGATACTGTGGTTAAGGTCTTTAACTGTGCCCGGACAGATAAAAATGAGATCATGACGGAGGTATTTAAATCCCGGGCCCTGGCCCTTGGCTCCCCCACCGTGGGCAATGATGTTTTATCAAGTGTGGGCGGTTGGCTCCATTTCCTAAAGTCCCTGAAGTTTAAAAACAAGAAGGCTGCCGCCTTTGGCTGTTATGGTTGGAGTGGGGAAGGGGTTAAGATATTGCAAGAACATTTGGCTGAGGCTGGTTTTGCCGTGGTGGAGGCATCCATCCGTTCCTTCTGGAATCCCGAGGAGGAGGATCTGGTGCAGGCTAGGGATATGGTGGAAGAATTGCTGGGCTGACGGAAAAGGATAGGGGGCCCAAGGGAAAAGTGTTAGGGGTCCCCCCGGAGGTTAACAAAAATGTTTATTCCGGCTTGTCAGCGGGGGAGGAATGTCTATGGTTTGAAGGTATAATTATGCTAATGGGGATGAAATTTAGGATAGAATGCGGACCAAAGGGGTTTTGTAATATGAAAGGGGAGGTAAAATAATGATTGTGGCCGTTATTTTGTTTTCCTTGAAGGATGAAGTAAAGGCGACCATGGATGAGGAGGCAGTCAAGGCTCACTTGGCCAATTTGGTCGAGGAGTATAAGAGGGTGCCGGGGTTGAAGGAAAAGACCTTCTTTATGAATCCGGAGAACATCGATCAGGGTGCTGTGCTGGTGTGGGAATCCCAAGAACATTTAGATCAATATCTAAAATCTGATCTGTACAAGACTGCTGTCACCGATATTTGCGAGGGTGAACCCCGGTTGGAAACCTATTTGGTTACAGCTAACCTGGAGGATGGGGTTCTTATTTAATTTCGCTTGCAACCAGTTACTACCGCCGACAATGCTTGCCATTGCTAAAGGGAAAAGGATAAGAAGTGGAAAGCGACAGTAGGCGGGGAATCAAGGTGCCCGTGGGGGTTATAGCTATTGATCCCCATGGGCTTTTCTTACTTTTGGCAAATTCCACGGCGGCTTTTTCCCCAGGGCTTTTAACCATTGCGGCGGGCTATTTTCTATATTAGAATATCCACAAGGAACAGTGGATAAATATTGGGAATGGGTTTTGGTGTCCAAATTAGCTTTTTCCCATAATATGAAGGGGGGATAAAATAATGCGTAAGACAGATTTGCTGGTTATTGGTGGTAGTGCGGGGGGCTTATTAACTGCTACCATGGCGCGCAAGGCCTATGGGAAGGATATTGACATTACTTTAATCCGGGATACGGAAACCGTCATGGTACCCTGTGGTATTCCCTACATCTTTGGCACTCTGCGGGATATAA
>JAAYTH010000111.1 GCA_012523785.1 Bacillota bacterium
ACGATGGCCGCCCCTTGCAAGGGGGTGATCTGATTTCCTTTATCGCTCTTCATAATCGGGTTTTCCTCCTCCCCTGTTTTGCCCCCGGGGTTTGGGCATGCGCTCGGTGTCTTGGGGTCCCACTTCTAGGGGCCGCTTCCAGCAATAACGCCAGGGCAGGCGCAGGATGGCATCCTTCTGCCCCTCCAGGTGAAAGGGGGCATAGGGGGCCAGATAGGGTACCCCTAGGGATTCCAGGGAAGCCACATGAATGATGATGAGGATTAAGCCGACGATAATCCCATAAAACCCAAAGGTGGCGGCCAGGAACATAAGGGGGTAACGTAGGATGCGGAAGGAAATGGCACCACTGTAGCTGGGGGAGGCAAAGGAGCCGATGGCGGTGATGGCCACCACAATGACCGTCAGGGGGCTGACTATTCCGGCCCTCACTGCGGCGTCTCCCAAAACCAATCCACCCACAATGCCGATGGTGGGGCCGATGGGGCCGGGGAGGCGTACACTGGCTTCCCGTAGGATCTCCACCATGGTCTCCATGATCAGGGCCTCTAAAAAAAGGGAAAAGGGCACCCGGGAACGGGCCGCTGCTATGGCCAGGGCCAAGGTGGCCGGAAGCATTTCGGGATGAAAGGAAGTAAAGGCGATGTAGATGGCCGGCAGGGTAAGGGAAAAGGTCATGGCCAGAAGGCGGATGAGACGAATGAAGGTGGCTATATGGCTCCTTTCATAATAGTCTTCCGGGGAATGGAAGAATTGAGCCCATACCGCCGGAGCAATAAGGGCAAAGGGGGTGCCGTCCACCAGGATAGCTGCCCGTCCTTCCAAGAGGTTGGCCACCACCTTGTCGGGTCGCTCGGTGCTGAGGATCTGGGGGAAGGGGGAGATGGTAGAGTCTTCGATGAGCTGCTCAATATAGCCTGAATCCACAATACCATCAATGCTGATATTCTCCAGGCGCCGGCGCAGCTTAGCGATCAGCTCGGGGCTGGCAATGTCGGCCACATATAAAAGGGAGATACTGGTTTTGGAGCGCTGGCCGATTTCCATTATCTCCACGGCCAGATCGGGATCCTTAAGGCGGCGCCGGATCAGGCCCAAATTGACAATTAGGGTTTCAGTAAAGCCTTCCCGGGGGCCCCGAACCACAGCCTCCACGTTGGGTTCTGATGGGGCCCGCATGGACCAGCCCTTAGTGTTGGCCAGGATAGCAGAGGGGCTGCCATCTATGAAGAGGGCTGTATCTCCATACAAAATTCCGGCCAAAATTGTATCTATCTGACTGGTAATGGTTATTTCGCCGATGGTAAGGAGGTGTTCTTCCACGTATTTAAAGGTATTACCTTTGGTCAGGGGATGATGGGGTTTTGACAAGCGGGCCAGGTGCATAAGGGGCTGCATAATATCCTGATCTATGACCTTTTTATCCACCAGGGCATCGGCATAGACCAGGCCGGCCCCAAGCCCATCCCCGGCACTTAGGGTAAATTCCCGCACTATAATATCGGAACTGTAGTGAAGAAGTTTATCTATTAAGGCCAGATCGGTATGTAGATCCCCTGTTAACTCCGGGGGAGGATTTTTCAGGGCCTTCTCCTTTCTTTTTTGGGCCGTTAGCTCCTCCACCTTGATGGGCCTTTTGGTCTGGGTCAAGTCAATTTCCCCCCTCATCCTCGACAGGTATATTCTATCCGAAAGGGCCCTTGTCCATGCGGAAATTAGGGGGCCCCCGGTGCAGGCCGGAACTTTGTTCCGGGATTCACCAGTAAGATAGTAGTCGAATTAGGGGAAACATTGTGTTCTATGAGGGATAAGGCGGATTTGGGAAGGGATTTAATCTTTATTGGCGAAGAAGATAAGGGTTATGGAAAATGCCTGGGTTGGATCAGACAGGATTTTATAAATTTAGGGAGGTAACGGTGTGGCTATTTTTTATTTGGTGCGCCATGGGGTGACAGAATGGAACCGGGAGAGACGCATTCAGGGGCAGTTAGATGTGGAATTGACCGAAGAAGGGCGGGAGCAGGCCCGGCGGGCCGGGAGGGCCCTGGTGGGGGAGGGGATAGAATATATCTATACCAGTGATTTGAGCCGGGCCCGGGAGACGGCCCGGATAATAGCTGCTGAACTTCAGATACCCATTGCCGGGTCCCGGCGGGAATTGCGGGAAATAGATTTTGGCCGTTGGGAGGGACTGGGCATTGAGGAGATCGGGGAAAAAGACCCTGAGGTCTATGCCCGCTGGCGGGAAAATAGGATAGAAATGCCAACCCCCGGGGGGGAATCCTTTCGGATGTTGGCCGATCGGTCGGTAAAATGTATCGACCACTTGGCAGCAAAACACCCCCAGGATAAGATGGTCGTGGTAACCCACGGGGGCCCTATTATCCATATTTTGGGGGCGATAATGAAGGAAGATTTAAAAAAACAACCCCTCTTCAGGATTGCCAACTGTTCAATTACTACCGTTACCTACAACCCGGCGGAAGATGACTGGCAGATACTCGCGGTCAATGACATCCGCCATCTTAATGGGGATAAATAAGGGATAAAATAAGGGAATAAAAGTTTTTTAGCACAAACAACCCTCTTATGCTATAATAGTAAACATGATAACCAGAATTAGGAAGGAGCTGAGGTATATTGAAACCGAAGGTGGCTATCAACGGTTTCGGTCGAATAGGGAAAAACCTGCTGCGGATATGGTTGGAAAACCAGGATGAGATGGATATAGTTGCACTAAACAGTACCAGTGGCCCCCAGGCCCACTCCCATCTTTTTAAGTATGATTCTATCTATGGTGTTTTGGAAAAGGAGGTAAAATCCACGGCTGATTCGATAATAATCGATGGAAAGCCAATTATGTTTTTAGCCGAGGGGGATCCGAGTAAACTCCCCTGGGCGGAATTGGAAGTAGATATAGTTATCGAAGCCACAGGCCGGCTGAGGAAAAGAGAGGATGCCGCAAAGCATATACAGGCCGGAGCCAATCGGGTTATTATCACCGCCCCTGGCGATGGTGTCGATAACACAATCGTTTTGGGGATAAACGAAGAAACCTATGTACCTGAGCGTGATTACATAATATCCTCTGCTTCTTGTACTACTAATTGCCTGGCTCCGGTGGTTAAGGTATTGGATGACAACCTGGGAATAATGAATGGACTTTTATCGACTATCCATGCCTATACCGCCGATCAGCAGTTGGTGGACAAACCCCACAAGGATCTGCGGCGGGCCCGGGCGGCGGCTGTATCCATTATCCCCACAACTACTGGAGCGGCCCGGGCCGTTGGCCTGGTCATGCCCCACCTGGAAGGCAAACTAAATGGCAGTGCCCTCCGTGTTCCCACTGAGGCCGTATCCCTGGTTGATTTCGTGGCCAATGTGGAAAAATCTACAACCCGGAAAGAGGTAAATAGACTCTTCCAGGAGGCCTCCGAGGGATCATTGCAGGGAATATTACAGTATACAGAAGAACCCCTGGTGTCCCGGGACTTTGTCCAAAACCCCCATTCCTCCATTGTGGATGGCCTGGCCACCATGGTTATTGATGACCGGCTGGTAAAGGTCTTAGCCTGGTATGATAACGAGTATGCCTATGCCAAGAGGGTAATGGAGACGGTAACCCTAATTCACAGGCCCTAGGGTGGTCATTTGGTGTTTTTAGACCCTTAACTAGCACCATCTTGCGGCTTATTCTATACTTTGTTCCCCCGCGCTTGCTGTCAAGGCTGGCATGGTTGCTATCTTGGCGGTAATTGGCCGTGTCAACCCGCCATTTGGAGGAAAATGCCAGCCCCCGTTTTGGGTCTTACCTTTGCTTGCATTCACACGCCCCATATTGGGGCGTGATTTCCTTTGTGGGCCCCAATGGTCACTTGGGCGCCTTTGGCGGGACCTTCCTTTCCTTCTAAAGGGGTATCGGCTATAATATAGGCAGAGAATTCTATTTTTGAGGAGGGATTTTGTGGATAAGTTTACCTTAAATAGGGAAGATTCTGCCCTGGTGGCCATTGATATTCAGGAACGTCTAGCGGCGGTAATGAAATATAGGGAGCAGGTTGTTAAAAACAATAAGATTTTGCTGACGGCTGCCAGGGAATTTGATCTTCCCGTCCTTGTTACGGAGCATTATCCCCGGGGGTTGGGGAAAACAGTACCGGAGTTGGGGGAAGACCTGGAAGATAGGGAGATTTACGAAAAAATTATTTTTTCCGCCGGCGGGGAAGGGAAGATAGGGGCTGCATTGGAAAAATTGGAGGGGAAGAAGTTGATTGTTACAGGCATGGAGGCCCATGTCTGTGTGCTACAATCTGTGCGGGATATGATAGACCGGGGTTTTTATGTACATGTGGTCCAGGATGGGGTGTGTTCCCGCACTAAGGAAAATTATAGAAATGCCCTCTGGCAGATGTACCAGATGGGGGCGGTGATCACCAATACGGAGACGGTGGTCTTTGATCTATTAAAGCAAGCCGGGACTCCAGAGTTTAAGAAATTGTCGAAACTGATCAAGTAGGTAGACGGAAGGGTATTTTACGGTAATGCGGTAAGGTCCTTCGGAACGACGAGGGCGTCGTTCCCTACAAGTTACCGCGAAATTTACCGGATAAACCGTAGGGAACGGTACCCCCACCGTTCCGTGCCTGGCCCCTCCAACCTCCAACCTCCAACCTCCAACCTCCAACCTCCAATAGCCGTAGGGAACGGTGCCCTCACCGTTCCGTGTCCCTATTTCTTTTACCATGAAGGCAGCTCCATCCCCCATTGGGAAGGGAGGAGCCGCTCCCACCAGTTCCAATCCAGGGGGGAGTGGACATCACAATACCTCCTTGGTTCCGTCCCTTCGATAAAGAGCTCCCGCTTGATATCATCCCGGGGACACCACCAGCCGGGCCTCAAACCCGACTGGGCGCAGATCTCAGCCTCTACCACCCGTTGGGGCCGGGGAAAATCCGATCTGGGGGTGCCGGCCAGGCCCCGTTGAATGAAATCTGCCCAAATGGGGGCGGCCAGGCTGGCTCCGGAAGCACCGACGGATTGGGCCGATTTATCATTGCCCACCCATACCCCGGCCACTAGATCGGGGGTGTAACCGACAAACCAGGCGTTGCCGTAATCCTGGCTTGTCCCGGTCTTTCCAGCGGCGGGACGGTTTATCTTCCGGTCAATACCACCTGCCGTGCCCCCGGGTGCCAAAACCCCCTTGAGGACATCTGTGATGATATAGGCCGCCGCCGGGTCCACCACCTGCCGCAGGCGGGGCTGGTTTGCCAGCAGGGTTCTGCCTTGGGCATCGGTTATTTTGCTGATGGCTATTATTTCCACCTTCCGGCCTCCATTGGCCAGGGGGCAAAAGGCCCGGGTCAGTTCCAGGGGCGTAACTTCCGAAGTTCCCAGGGCGGAGGAAAGATAAGGCTGGAGGGTACTATCAATCCCCAGTCTCTGGGCATATGCTAGGCCCAATTCGGGGCTTAACTCATAGTTGAGGATGGCCGATACCACATTGTCGGAAATAGTCAGGGCCTCCCTCAGGGTGAGGGGCCGGTTGTGATAAGGTTCAGCCCCATAATCGGTGGGGCGGTAGACATCCCCTGTCCCCGGAATGGAAAACTCGACTTCCTGACACATGATTGTATCTGTTAGGGTATAGCCATTTTCCAGGGCCGCCAAGTAGACAAAGGGTTTGAAGGCCGAACCGGGCTGGCGCAGGGCCGTGACCCGGTTGAATTGTGTTTCCTGGTAATTTCTTCCCCCCACCAGGGCTAGAATATGTCCGGTGGTTGGGTCCAAGGCCACCAGCGCCCCTTGGGGTTGGTTAATGCCCTCATCGTCGGGAGTTCCCGGTGGCAGCCCATTTTGCAATGCCCCTTCGGCTTCCTGCTGTAGTTTTCGCACCAGGGTGGTGTGGATTGTCAGCCCCCCACCTTTTAGGTGCCGGGCAATGCGGGGATGATTTTCCTCCAGCTCCTTAACTACATAATCAATAAAATATTGGTAGGGGGCTGCCGGGAGATTTTGTTCCCCCAGGATTATATCCTCGGCCTTGGCGGAGGCGGCCTGCCTTGGGGAAATATAGCCCAGCTGGGCCATACGATCCAGGATCAGATGCTGCCGGGAGATGGAAGCCTCATAATCGAGAAAGGGAGAATAGCGGGCCGGGGCCCGGGGCACCCCGGCCAAGAGGGCACTTTCAGCCAGGGTGAGTTCCCGGGCTGATTTACCAAAAAAGATACCGGAGGCTGTTTCCACCCCATAGGCCCCATGGCCGAAGTAGATCTGATTCAGGTACATGGTTAAAATATCTTCCTTGGAATAATTGATTTCCAGCTGGAGGGTGAGGAGCACCTCCGGGATTTTCCGGGACAGGGTGCGTTCCGGGGTTAAAAAGAGATTCTTGGCCAGCTGTTGGGTAATGGTGCTGCCTCCCTCTATAATGCGGCCCGCCCGTAGGTTTTTCCCTAGGGCCCGGAGAATACCCATGGGATCCAGGCCGAAATGCCGATGGAAACGGTAATCTTCAATGGCCACAAAGGCATCGCCCAGGTAGGTGGGTATTTCCCCGGAAGTGATATGAATGCGGTTCTGGCCAAATACAGTGGGAATTTCATTGCCCCCCTGGTCTAAAAAGCGGGTGGGATGGGATTGATTGTGGGCTGGAAGGGGAACTAAATATACATAGAGGCCTAGGCTAATAAGGGCCAGAAGCATAGTGATGGCAAGCAGTGTATAGATTTTCCTCCAGTATCTACCCATAGTATTCCAACCTTTCCGGAGCAGATTCTTCTATTTTTCAGTGTCCCACATCTGGGGAACATTTAACCCTGCTCGGGCCACAACTTGGCTGACAAACCTTGTACTATATTATATACTTTTTTTACTGTCTTTTTTGTCTTCTTGTCCGGGGTAACTCTTTTTGTTATAATGGGTGTGGGTCAGTTTCTTGTGGAAATTGTTGGCGATTGGGTATAATAGCGGTATTGGAATATATCCTTTTTTTATTTGTGTCCCGGACTGGTTATTATTAGGAAAGGGAGGGTGCCGGAAATGTCTAATTATTACAATGGGGGAAGGCCCAGTTTATTTCTTTATATTGCCATTGGCCTTATTTCTGCCCTTTTAGGCAGTTCATTGATGCTGTTTGCGGTTCATACCAATCCCCAACTATTCTTTCCGGAAAATGTGCCGGACCAAGGCGAACCAGGTGCCCAAGATGTACCGCCTCCCAGCGAGAATATTATACCACCGGCACAGGTAAATGGCCCCCATGGGACCATTGTGGAGGTGGCGGCCAAGATTGGCCCGGCTGTGGTGGGGGTCAGCACCCGCCGTCAGGCCTATGACTGGTTCTGGGGTGCCTATGAGATACCAGGGGTCGGTTCGGGCGTTATTTTTGATGCCCAGGGATATATTCTTACCAATGATCATGTTGTCCACGGGGCCCGGACCATTAATGTCACCCTTTATGACGGACGGCAGGTACCGGGAAGACTGGTGGGGACTGATCCCTCGACGGACTTGGCGGTGGTAAAAATCGATGAACCCGATCTCCCCGTTGCCCCCTTGGGTGATTCGGAGAACCTTTTGGTGGGGGAATTGGCCATTGCCATAGGCAACCCCCTGGGCCTGGAATTGCAACGCACGGTCACGGCGGGGATAGTAAGTGCCCTCAACCGCACCATCCAGACCGAAGATGGCAATGTCTTGGAAGGGCTCATCCAGACCGATGCATCCATTAACCCCGGCAATAGTGGGGGGCCCCTGGTAAATGCCTCGGGGCAGGTAATCGGCATCAATACCGCCAAGGCCCCCAAGGCAGAGGGGATTGGTTTTTCCATCCCCATCAACTTGGCTAAACCCATTGTCGAGGAACTCATTACCCACGGCCGCATTGTTACTCCCTGGCTGGGGATTATCGGTGGTACCATTACACCGGAGATTGCCAACTACTATGATCTGGCGGTGGAAAAGGGAGTCCTGGTCCTGGAAATATCCCGCAGCAGCCCGGCTGAGGAGGCGGGTTTGCGCCGCTTGGATGTGATTACAGCCTTTAATATCACTCCCATGGAAACCATTGAAGATTTGACCAGCGCCCTGGAACAACAAAAGGTGGGGCAGGAGATCAAGCTGACAATCCTGCGGGGGGAAAGTAAACAAACGGTTAGCGTTGTCCTGGGGGAACAGCCCCAGGAATAATGACAGCAGCCAAGGCACTGTCATATAATAATTGTTGGAAGGTGGTTGAAGATATTCTTCTTCGTAAAACCACTTACACTAAAAAAGGGGGAGAGTAAATGATGCCGGAAAAAACACCACAAAAGGTAAAACTAACTGACACTAGCCTGCGTGATGCCCATCAATCTCGGTTTGCCACCAGAATGAAGACGGAAGATATGATTCCTATTTTGGAGAAAATAGATGCCGTTGGTTACCATTCCCTGGAGATGTGGGGAGGGGCAACCTTTGATACTGCCATGCGTTTTCTCAATGAAGATCCCTGGGAACGCATAACGGAGATTAGAAAACGGGTCAAGAATACTAAACTCCAGATGCTTCTCCGGGGCCAAAACATCCTGGGCTACCGGAATTACCCTGATGATGTTGTGACTGGCTTTGTACAGAAAATGATCGCACGGGGCATAGATATCCTTCGCATCTTCGATGCTCTCAACGATGTCCGCAATATGGAAAGGGCCATCCGGGTGGCTAAAAAAGAAGGTGCCCATGTCCAAGGTACCATCTGCTATACCATCAGCCCGGTCCATGATATTCCCTTATACCTTAAGGTTACCCGGGAGCTGATGGACTTGGGGGTAGATTCCATCTGTATTAAGGATATGGCCGGACTAATTTCACCCTACATGGCTTTTGAGCTCGTCACTGCCTTGAAAAAGGAATTTGATATCCCCCTACAGCTCCATTGCCATTACACCAGCGGCATGGCCTCCATGGCCTATTTGAAGGGCATTGAGGCGGGCTGTGATGTGGTGGATACTGCCAGTTCGCCCTTGGCTTTGGGAACCTCCCAACCGCCGGCGGAATCCCTGGTGGCAACCCTGCGGGGTACTCCCCGGGACACTGGTCTGGATTTATCCCTTCTCAGTGAAATTGCCACCTATTGGAAGGATGTTGCACCCAAGTACGAAAAATTTGGCATGGCATCATCCGGGGTTGATACCAATGTTTTAGAATATCAGATACCCGGAGGAATGATATCAAACCTGACATCCCAGTTGCAGGAAGCCAATGCCATGGA
>JAAYTH010000112.1 GCA_012523785.1 Bacillota bacterium
AAGGGCCTAAGGGCCTATATAGAAACAGAAAAAAATCGGGCCGCCGATTTAAAGGACCGTTATTCAGTAGGCACGCCGGAATACCTGGCCACAGCCAAAAGACTGGAAAAACTGCAATTAGAACTGGAAGAGACCAAACAGGCCCTTCTTCTGGGCATCAATAATGCCTATCACCAGGTGCGGAACGCCCAAGCTAATCTCCGCGCCCGGGAGGCGGAAAACAAGCTGGCCCAAAGGGAGCTGTATCTGGGCCAGAAAAAAAAGGACCTGGGCCTGATGGGCAATTTGGATCTCCTAAAACTACAAAACCAGGCCCGCCAGGCGGAAGTAAACCTTCTGAAGGCCACCGCCGCCTACAACCTTTCTGTTACCGACTATGAGCTGGCCCGGGAAGGGATAATTGTTGATTAAAGGAATTGCGGGCCCTAAGCATCTCCACAAAGGCCTCCAGGCGGGTATGAATCCCCGCCTCCCCAGTATGTTCATCCAAAAAGAGGGAAAGGATGGGGATATCCCATTCCCTACTGACCACGGGTAAAATGGTCTTGGCCACTATCTCCGGCATACAGGTAAGGGGACCAATGTGGATCACACCGGCAAAACCCCGGCGGGCATACTGGATGCTGTGGCCAATGCTTTCCAGGCCATGCCCCCCCACGGAATGCCCCAGGTAGGGTTGGGCCAATTTCTCCACAGCCCTTTGCTCCCTCCGCAGGCGGAGGGTATCCAAAAACAGATGGGAGGTCACCCAATCACTGAGGTAAATCCCCCTCTCCACCTCCACCCCCAGCTCACCCAAAAATTTTTCCAAGTACAGATTGGCCGCCGGTTCCAAAACCGTGTAGATTTCCCCCACCAGGCCCACCCGGAGGGGGGTCCCAGCCTTTAATTCCAGGGCCCCAAAGGCTCCCTTGATTTTACCTTCCGCCCTGGCCAGCTCCTTTAGGGTGGCGGCGGCATCGATCCAGGCCAGGGCCCGGCGATAAACACCCCCCACCTGCCCCCGATTTTTTTCCCGGCAGCGGCTTTTGGCCGTCAGCCGCTCCAGCTCATCCAAAAGTTTTAGTTTGGCCCAGGTCAGCCGCCCCGCCCGAAAAATACGGGCCGGCGAAGCCCGCCCGGTTAACTCCCACAGCCGCCCCAGGGTCTCCCACAAATGTCCCCGGGGGGGTTCCAATAGGACCATCTGGTAATTAACCCCCAAATCAGCCAAGATTTCCTGCTGCACCTGGGCATAATAGCCAAAACGGCAGGGGCCTATCCCCCCGGCCATTAGGATGGTATTGGCCCCCATCTCATAGGCCTCCAAATAATTACCGACATTTATCTTGAGGGGAAGACAGGCAAACTCCGGAGCATACCGGGCCCCCAAACTAATGGTTTTATCAGTAATGGGAGGGGGTACAATTACCTTTATCCCCAAGGTATTAAAAAACGCCCGCAGGGGAATTTCCAGGGTCCCCATGCGGGGAAAGGTCACCTTCATTCCTTTTGCCTCCATTTCAGGGTATCCACAAAGGCCTCCAGGCGGGTTAGGAACCCGGTCTCACCGCTGTGTTCATCCAGGGTCAAGAGAAGAAAGGGGAATCCCTCCCGGCGGGCCCGTCTCTCTACCAGCTCCCCCACCAGGGAATCGGGGCCACAGCCAAAGGAAATCAAGTGGATTATGCCATCTACATTCCCATCCTGCATAAAATGTCCCCCGGCCCCCATGACATACTGTCCCAAGGTCCAGAAGAGTTTCTTGGGCAGCTGGCTGACATGGGAGGCGATGATACCCGGCGGCAGCATTTCCGGTGTCTGGACGATAATATTCATATCCCGCAGGCGTTCCAAAAGGCCCATGTTGATATAAGGATCATAGATATTATAGGGATGGCCCAACACCCCCACTCGTAAACCACTGGCTTTTTTTATGGCAGCCACCCCGGGCTTTCCATCCAGCACCTCCAAGGCCCTTAGGGGGGATAACCCCCGCTGCTGCAGCCCCTGCCAATACCGCCATCGCCCCCGGGCCCGGCCAAAGGCATACAATGCCTTCAGCGGGTTTACCTTCAAAAGGGCTGCTAGTTCAAAAACAGCATTGTACAGGCCCTGTCCCCGCCGATTAAAATTTATGGTGGGGGATATGAGGGGGGGAAGATCCGGCAGGGAATGGCGAACCATATCGGGCAAACCCAACAGCTTGGGGCAGATATAGGCCTGCTTTTCCACACTGACTAGGCGGGGGATAAAAAGATAATCAACCCGGTCCTTTAGTTCCTGCACATGGCCGTAAAAGATTTTGACCGGCAAGCAGGTCTCATCCACCGCCGTTTGCAATCCCCCCAATAATATGGCCCGGTTAGTAGGATTAGATTCCACCACTTTAAGCCCCAAGCCCGTAAAAAAATCCCGCCAGAGGGGATAATAGTGATAAAAAAGAAGGGCCCGGGGTATACCTATTATCTGCAAACCCTGCCACCTCCCAGCCATTGCTCCTACCATGAATATTACCCACTTTAACCCTCCCTATACAGTTTTGCTAATTACAGGCCCATCCGGGGTGGATCTGGATAAAAAAAGATGGGACACATATCTATAGTGTCCCACCCCTGGGCAATAATATATCACATATTATTTTTCCCGCCGGCCTATTTCCTTCCCCGCAACCGCCGAAACAAACGCAAGAGGGGGCCTTGTTTTTGAATCTTCATGTAGGGGCCACCCCTTCCCCTGGGAACGGGGATGATACCCAAGTCCCCGGCCGATTCCCATATTGTTATATACCTTTTCTTAAAACCCCTTCCCACCGGCTGCAGTGTAATCAGCTCCCAGGGGGGACCATGATAAGGATCCAAGGTTAGGTCAGCCGGGAAGAATACCTCCCCACCCCCCAGCTTCAATATTACTTCCCACGGCACCAGCCCATACTTGGCCGCCAGTCCCCCGGGAACCACCGCCAACACCATGACCCCCCGGGGAGGGGGTGTAAAAATGGCCCTTCCCTTGAGCTCCCGCCGGCCCCCCAAATATACCACCAGCTCATGCCCCAGGGGGGAGAAAAGGGCCGCCGCCGGGAGAAGGGGCGCATAATAGGAGGCACCAATGGCAGCCGCCAAGAGGAGAAGGCTGTAGAGGGCCAAGTAAGCAGCCGTGCGCCCCGCCTTTTGGCGGGGAGTACAGGTAAGGGCCAAGTCACTGTAGCCCAGGGCCGCCGTGACTAAAAAGAGAGAATAAACTAGTTCCTGCCCCGCCGCGGCCATCTCCTGGGGCTTGATCAAGGGCCACCAGTCGGGCATGCGGATCAGATCAGAAGTTAACTCCGGCACATCCAGCGCCACCGTCAGCATTATCACCACCGGTAGGGGCCAAAACTTTTGTAGGTTAAAGCCACCTATTGACTGACCCGCCGGGTTTTTGATAATAACCGGGATGGGATCCAAATGCCCCGTCAGATAGATGAGGATGCTCTCCACCATGTGGAGCACCGCCACCAAACCCAGCAGTTGGGGTATTTCCAGATCGGGAAAGCCAAAGACAAGATGGGCCAGGGAAATAAGCCCAGCCGCATAGGCAAAGCACATAAAACGAGGGTTTATGAGCATCAAAAGAATAGCCACGGGCCACACATACATAATACCGGCCTGGGAAAGGGAAACCCCCACCGAAGTCATGAGAAAACTCCCCACCACCCCACCGGCCAGGCCAAAGAGGACCGCCTGCCAGACCTGTTTCCCCACCGAAGTAAACTCAAGCCCAAACATATCCTCCTGTAGGCGGTTCAAGCGCCGGTACTGATTGTAAATCAACAACACCACCAGCCAAAAAAGGGGATTGACAATAAAGCGGGGTAAGATTGTAAAGATAAGTGCCGCCATTTTAAACCAAGGTAACATCTGTACCCTACCCTTCTCCCCGAAGTTTAATTATCTTCACCTTCCTGAAGAATCTCCATCGCTGCTTCTAGCTGCACATCGGATTCTGCCCCTTCATTATACTCCACCACCACATCCGGGGTAATCCCCTCTTTATCAATAGAATGACCCCCGGCGGTAATATAAAGAGCCGTCGTCAATTTTAGGCCCCCACCATTTTTTAGTTCATATATGCTCTGAACCGACCCCTTGCCGAAGGTTTTGGTGCCCACCAGGATGGCCCGGTCATTGTCCTTTAAAGCCCCGGCCACAATTTCCGCGCCACTGGCACTGCCGCCATCCACAAGTACAACTAAAGGGATTTCAAAGTGTCCAGAACCACCGGTATAAATGGTCTGCTCCAGCCCATCCCGGGCCCGGACATGGAGAACCGGCTTCCCTTTCGGTAAAAAGAACTCCGCCACCTCCACCGCTGCCCCTAAGATCCCCCCCGGGTTCCCCCGCAAATCCATAATTAGGGCCTGCAGCCCTTGTTCCATCAGGTCTGCCATATGCCCGGCAAGCTCCTGGCCCGTATAATCATTAAACATGCTCACCCGCAAATAGCCAATCCCCTCAGTATCCCCCAATATTTGGGAACGCACCGTGTCCAGGTGAATCTCATCCCTCCTCAGGGTAACTGTAAATTCCTCCCCCTCTCGTTCTAGGCCCAGGACAACCTCCGTCCCCACCGGGCCCCGGATCAGCTCCGCCGCCCGCTCAAAGGTTATTTCCGATACCGGCACATCGTCAATACTGCGGATCATATCCCCCTCCCTCAGATTCGCCTCGGCAGCCGGCGAACCCGCCAGGGGGGGATCCAGGATAACGAGATCCTCCCCTAGGATGGTCAAGACCACCCCAATCCCCCCATACATACCCTGGGTTTGGATTTCCAACTCCCGGTAGCGCTGCTGGGTCAGGTATTCACTGTAGGGATCCCCCAGGGTATCCACCATCCCCCCCAGGGCCCCTTCCAGCAGATCCAGTTCCACAACTTCCCGTACATATTGTTCCTTAACCAGGCGATGGGCATCGGTTAGGGGGCGGAATTCTTCCAGGGTCTCCTGTATTGCTCGGTAGCGCAAAAAAAAGAAGGTCATACCCGTCGCCGCACCCACCAAAAGCAAAAAAAACAGCCCACCGGCCAATATACGGGACCTTTTAAGCATTTCATCACCCTTCCCCGGATAAATATAGTCGACTCACTAAACCTGGAAACGATTCCTTTAGAGTATATGCAGCCTCCATATTTGCTATCCCCGGGTCCAAAGGGCCCGGGGATAGCCTCTTGCATATCACCATCTATTGCCGGGCAAACCAGCTTTAGGGCAGCCAATCCCGGGGATTCACCGGCGTACCGTTGACCCGCACTTCAAAGTGGACGTGGGGGCCAGTACTGACCCCGGTGCTTCCCACGCGGGCAATGGTCTGTCCCCTGGCCACCACCTGGCCGGGCTGCACCAAGAGGGCCGAGGCATGGCCATAAAGGGTGGAAATCCCCCCACCATGATCCAAGACCACTGTATTGCCATAGCCCCCCTGGACCCCGGAGACCAGCACCTTCCCCGCAGCAGCTGCAAAGATAGGTTGGCCGTAGATAGACTGGCCGTAGGGGGCAGCAATATCCAAACCGGTGTGCATCCTGTTCCCCCCGAAAACCGGGTGGGGGCGCATGCCAAATTCAGAGCTGACCCGCCGGGGTGCCCCTACGGGCCACTGCATACCACCCTTACCCACCAGGGCCTCGCCGCCGCTTTCCTCCTGCAGGCGCCTGATGAGTTCCTCCAACTGGCGGGAGGTTCTCTCCAGTTCATCCAGGGCCGCCTCATAAAGTTCCTTCTCCGACTGAATTTTTTCCAACAGCCTTTCCCGCTGGGCGGCATCAGCCTCCACCTGGGCCTGCTTGGCCAAGGTCCTGTCCTGCAGGGTCAACAGCTGTTCCCGCTGCTTTTCCAGTTCAATTTTCTTTTGGGCGATTTCCTCCCGCTGCCGTTGGATACTCTCCAAAAGTTCCACATCCTGGCTGATTATTTCCTGCATTAGATCAGCCCGGTTGAGAAAATCAGTAAAATCCGCAGATGAAAGTAAAACTTCCAAATATGTAACCGTGCCATTTTCATACAGGGCCCGGAGCCGGCAGCCCAGGATCTCTATCTGCCGTTCCAGCTCAGCCTCCGCCTCCTCCAGGGCCCGGGTGGTCTCACTGATATTGCGCTCCGTCACGGCAATCTCCCGCTCCAGGTGGGCCAATTCCTGCCGGTTTTTCTCCAACCGCTGCTCCAAGGTGGACAGTTCCTCCAGCACAGTCCGCTCCTGGCGGCGCACATTGCTCAAGCGGCCCTCCGTCTGGCGGATTTGATCCTGTATGCGCTGGAATTCATCGTACCTCTGGCCCAATTCATCGGCGAATACGGTCCCCGTCACCAGCACCACCAGCACCAGCAAGAGGACTATAAAAGGCAGCCTTTTTTTCGGCACAGCCTGTCCCTCCTTAAAAAATAAAGGTCCCCCATAATTAAGATGATAATCTTCCTTAAACCCGCAGAAAACGGCGCAGCGATACCAAACTGCCGAAGGTGCCCACCAGCAGGCCCAAGCCAAACAAAAACAGGGTCAGCATCTTTAGGGTATCCGCCGGCGAAACAACCGGTACAAAGGGCAAACTACTGTAAACACTGGCCACAAACCAATAGTAAAATCGGTTCAAAACCTGGGTGCAGATCAGGGTACCCAAAAGACCCAGCAT
>JAAYTH010000012.1 GCA_012523785.1 Bacillota bacterium
ACCACCCTTGCAATTCATATAACACATGATTAAGGGCGGCCACTGCAAGTGCCGCCCAGGTAGGTTTCCAGTTTAGGTGCTAATTTAGAAATCCACTTCATCATCCTCAAATTCATCTTCCTCATCTTCGTCGTAGTCCCCATCTTCATCGTAGTCCCCATCTTCATCGTAGTCTTCATCTTCATCATCGTCTTCATAATCATAATCATAATCATAGTCTTCACATTCAAAATCATCATCTTCTGTGCTGAATACGATAGCGCCACAATTGGGACAGGTTATCTCGATGATTGTCTCTCCATCCTCATCCAGGGCCCCTTCTTCAAAGTAAACCGTTTCTCCACATTCAGGGCATTCTACCTCAATATATTCCTCATCCCCATCGCCGTTGTATTCAATATCATCGTAATAGTCATCCTCCAGATCCCCCAGGCTTTCATCTATGGCCCCTACATATTCCTCCAGATCCTGATAATCATCGGTCAGTTCTTCCATTTCGGCGGTCATTTCATCCAGGATATCCAGTATTCCCCCCAGAATTCTCCCTTCCCCAGTATCTTGCTTGATTTCAAGACCCGCGGCCAACCCCTGTAAGTAAGCAATTCTTTCTTTAAGTTCCCGCATGTGACACTCCTCCCTTCCTTGCTTTGCCAATTTGATAGTTATAGTATAACACAGGAATGGAAAAATAACACTAAACCCGTTCCATATATTCTCCCGACCGGGTGTCAACCCTTATTGTATCGCCTACTTCAACAAAAAGGGGAACCTGCACTTCCGCTCCGGTCTCCAATACTGCCCTTTTGGTAGCTCCGGAGACTGTATCCCCCCTAATTCCGGGTTCGGTTTCCATAATGGCCAACTCCACAAAATTAGGAAGTTCTATCCCTATGACATCCCCCTCATATTCCATTACATAGATCATCATATTCTCTTTGAGAAACCTAACCACATCCCCCAGTTTCTCTATGGGAAAGTTAATCTGGTCAAAGGTTTCCGTATCCATAAAAACCATGTATTCTCCCGAGCGGTATAAATACTGCATCTCCCGTCTGTCCACATGGGCCCGTCCGACTTTTTCCCCCGCCCGAAAGGTCTTATCAATGGTAGCCTCGGTTCTGATATTTTTTAACTTGCTGCGGACAAAGGCCGCACCCTTACCGGGTTTAACATGCTGAAAATATACCACGGTGTATACTTCCCCATCGACTTCGATGGTCATCCCGGTTTTAAAATCATTGGTAGAAATCATTATCGTTTCCTCCTAATCTATTATATTTTAATAAGTTCGCGGCTAGATTGGGTGAAAACCTCGCACCCGGTTTCAGTTACCAGGAGAAGATCTTCAATCCGCACCCCACCCCAGCCGGGAATATATATTCCCGGCTCTATGGTGATAACCATTCCCGGAAGTAAAACTGTTTCGGCTCCCGGGGACAGCTGGGGCCCTTCGTGGATATTCAAACCCACCCCATGGCCCACCCCGTGGCCGAAATAGGGGCCATATCCCCGGTCAGCGATTACCTTCCGGGCTAGGGCATCTATCTCACCGGCACTGCGTCCCGGGGCCACAGCAGCTAGAGCAGTCTCTTGTGCTTCCCGAACAACTTCATATACCTTCCGCTGCTTTGCCGACGGTTCCCCGATAATAACAGTACGGGTGAAATCCGAATGATAACTGTCGACTATAGTCCCGAAATCCATGATAACGAGTTCCCCCGCCTGAAGTAACTTATCACTGGCAACCCCGTGGGGCAGTGCCGCCCGGGGGCCCGAGGCCACTATAATATCAAAACTGGCCCCTTCTCCCCCCTGCCGGCGGGCAAAGACCTCCAGCTCTAGGGCCACTTCCCTTTCCCGCAGGCCAGGTCCTAGGTATTCAACAATATGTCCGAAGGCTAAATCGTCCAGCCGGGAGGCCCGCTTAATACTCTCGATCTCCGCCTCATCCTTTTGTAACCGGAGGGATTCAACCAGACCAGCGACGGGAAGCCATTTAATCCCCGGGATATTATCTAGCAGGCTCTGGTATCCCTGATAGGATAGATATTCTTTTTCAAACCCAACCTTCTGAAGGCCAAGCCCGGTGATGAGGCGGGATAGGGTGGCGGTATAGGGCCGCTGGTATTCCACAATTTCCCACCCCGGGGCCTGTTCCCGAGCCTGTTCCACATAGCGGAAATCTACACAGAGAAAAGCCCCTTCCCTAGTAACCAACAACTTACCCTCACTACCGGTAAAGCCACTCATATACAAGCGGTTTTCCCTATTACCTATAAGTAATCCATCTAAACCGGCCTGTGGCAATTTATTTTGTAGTTTCTCCAGGCGCACCTGCAAATTACATCACTCCAATATTAACTACCAGGTCACCGCCGCCAGCAGGGTTTGTCCCCCCCAAGGGCAGGAAATAAGTAGTGGTTGATTTGGCGGTAGCCCGGATTGATTTACCCCAACACAAGTTACCCAAAACCCTATTTTCATTCCCCGCTTACTGTTAGGGGGCTAAAGCGGATGCTGGGGGAACCATAACCTAAGTAAAATCGCAAATCATTGCCCAAGGCTTCAACCCCACGGAATAATTTTAAAATGTTGCCGGCCACGGCCACACCCCGGACGGGGTAGGTCAATTCGCCCTTTTCAATCCAAAGGCCGGCGGCTCCGACAGAAAAATCCCCGGAGATGGGATTAGCCGTGTGCATACCCAAAACCTCCAGGAGGTAAAATCCTTGGGAAATATCCTGGAGTAATTCTCCTTGGCTAGACCCCCCACTTTCTAAGTAAAGATTACTGGGCCCAATTTCCGGTGTCCCCCGATAAGAAGGGCGGGAGGCATTGCCTGTTGATATGATGCCATCCTTGGCGGCGGTATAGGTATTGTGAAGATAGGTTTGCAACCTGCCTCCTTCAATTAATACCGTTCTATCCGTAGGAACACCTTCCCCATCTACCGGACTGGAGTTAAGCCCCTGTGATAGTGTGCCATCATCAATTAGGGTTACAATATCGGAGGCCACCACCTTCCCCAGCTTACCAGCCAGCAAGGAGCGGCCCTTTTGCACTGCCTCCCCACTCAAGGCCGGGGCCAGCACCCCTAAAAACTGGGTTGCAACCCGGGGCGGCATGACAATAGGGACCCTCTGGGAGGATACCCTTTTAGCCCCCAACATGGCCACCGCTTCTTCAGTGGCTTCTTGCCCAATGGACTCCGGTTTCAAATCGGCAAAATTAAGGACATAATCCATGCCGGACCCGGTTTGGGTATCATCATTTTCCTTAGCCACCACCCATACGGACCCACCGCAAAAGGAGCCCTTGTAGTTTACATCCAGGCCCCGGGAGTTGGCAATGGCAACTTCATAGACCGTGTCCCCATAAGTGGCACGCTCTGTTTTAATCACCCGGGGGTCAGCGGCGAAGGCGGCCTCTTCAATGGCAGCCGCTAGTCTTATCTTTTCTTCTACCGGGGTCTCTACAATAGTTGGATCATAGAGTTTTAGCTCCGGCAGCCCCGAAGGGGGGCCTGGCAAAATATTATTCCTATCGGCGGAGGTTTTGCCCGCATTGGCAATAGCCCGGGAAATGGCCTCCTCCACGGGCCCCTTTTCCAAAAAGGAGGTGTAGGCAAATCCCATCTGTTCGCCGACCAGGGCCCGGATGCCTAGACCCTGCTCCTGGGCCTGCTCGATGGACTCCACTTCACCGCGCCGTATCCGCACACTAAAAGATTTATGATTGAGCACATAGGCTTCGGATTGCCTTGCCCCTTGCTCCCGGCCCCTGGTCACCGCCCAATGGGCAAGTTCTTTATTTTTCATCACATATCCCCCCAACTTAATCCGGTAAATGCCCAAAAACTGATTTGTTATTTTAACTGTCTAGGTACTGGTAATGCACCTGGCTAGTAACTACCACCCTTTTATATGCCATTGGCCTTTTATGGTCCCGTCCCGCCTACAATCAACTGTTTAATGAGTATCGTCGGCTGGGCATCGGAAACTGGAACCCCTTGCCCCTCTTTGCCACAGGTGCCAATGGCAAAACCCAGGTCGCTACCCACCAGTTCAATTTCCTCTAGGGCCTTTGGCCCATTGCCAGTCAAGGTTGCACCCCGGACCGGAATGGTAATTTTACCATGAGCAATCAGGTAGGCCTCAGATACATCAAAGACAAAATCCCCTGTGGTGGGATTTACCTGCCCTCCACCCATCTTTTTAACCAAAAGACCCTTTTCTGTTTGGGCAATTATTTCCTCCGGTTCTGTATTCCCCGGAGCGATGTAGGTATTGGTCATGCGGGGAATGGGGCGATAAGCGTAGGATTGGCGCCTCCCGTTGCCAGTTAAAGGATGCCCATCTTGACGGGCGGTAAGGCGGTCATACATATAAGAAGTAAGAACCCCGTCCTTTATGAGGACATTGCGACCGGCGGGTGTACCCTCATCATCAAAGCTGAAGGAGCCATATTTATTAGCTAGGGTGCCATCATCAATTATTGTTACTACTTCGGCGGCAACCCTTTTATTTAGTTTATCCGTATAAACCGATAGCTCCTTTTGGACTAAATCAGCCTCCAGGCCATGGCCACAGGCCTCGTGCACCATTGTGCCTCCCGCCTCCGCAGCCATTACCACCGGCATCCGTCCCGAAGGGGCCGGCTTAGCTCCCAGCATCAATACCGCCTGTTTGGCAGCCATTTCCGCCAACCGTTCTGGTTCTCCCGCTGTTAGCAGTTCAAATCCCGTCAGGCCACCTAGGGCCTCATAGCCGGTCTGGATTACGCCACCCTCCTGGGCCACCACGTGGATAACAAAACGGGTGCGAATTCGCTCATCCCTAATTAGGGCCCCGGAACTATTTGCCACTTGAATCCTCTGCCTGACATCGCCGTAGCTGACAATCACCTGGACAATCCGTTCATCCACGGCCCGGGCGGTTTTATTACCCCTTATAACAGCTTCCACCTTTTCATCAATGGGAACATCCTCCGGCCGGCGTAAAATCTTAAATTCCGTCCCGGGTTTCCGGGGGCACAGGTCAATAACTGTTACCCCTTTATCCCCATCCGCCGCAGCCTTACTTGCCACATGGGCAGCCTTCTTCACGGCCGGCAGACTAAGATCATTGGTGTATGTATAGGCAGTAGAAGAGCCCGACAACACCCGAATCCCGACCCCGGCTTCCAGGCCAGAATTGACCCTTTCGATAAGATCATCCTCACACACAACCGAATTACTAACCTTTTCTTCAGTAAAAATATCTGCATAGTCACCACCCCCCTGGAGGGCAATGGCCAATATTTCCTGCAGTTCCCCTTCAGTGTACAAAATGTCCACCTCCGATGCGTTCTACTGGTAAAAATACCCGTCTGAATACAGCTATTATAACCCGTTTCGCAGGGATTAACTCCTCTAGCAAGGAGTCTAATCCCCCACTCCACAATCGGCGATAGAAAAAACCTCCAGGAGTAGTTCCGCCTGCACTTGGTCTTCAACCCCATCCAAAAGTAGGCTGACGGCCCGGGGCCGGACAAAGCGGGGGAAATCCTGTAACGACTCTAAAAAATCAGCAATATTTCCATACCCGCCCCTGACCCCTAATTGAAAAGAATAAACAAATAAATCCTCTTCCTCCTCCGTTTCTAGCCATTGTAGGCATTGTAAATCTATATCCCTATCAGCCAGGGCTTCCTCCAAAAGTAAAATTAAAGTCGGCACCGACTTGTCTGTGGGAAGCAAATTCAATGCCCTCTGATAAGACTTATTTACCCGCTCCCATTCAGCCTCCATGTTTTTCCCCCGTTCCAACAGCTCCATGTTTTTACCCAAACTGCCCTCCAGCTCCTTTAGGGCATCTTCTAGGCTGTTGAGTTCCAGCACCAGGGGCCGGTAAAGATAATAATAGCCGCCAACGACAATGAGCACCACCAGCAAAAATAGAAGAAGATGTTTTTCCCTTTTAGATAAGCTAGAGATCAGCACGGCTCCACCCCTTTGTCCTCACCCAGCCTATGATATCAAAGGTCCATCCACCTGCTTCGTCTGCTTTAACATAGTCGAGATCAACAACATCCAAACTTGGGAGGGAATCAAGGGTGGACAAGAATAAGGCTATATCGGCAAGCTCCAGGGCCTTTCCCCATAGAACTACCCTTCCATCCGCTTCAAAAGCAATTTTCCGCAAGGCAATTCCCCGGGTGTAAATCCCTTCCATCTCCCGCAGGAGGGTGGGCCAAGGTAAACAGGTGTCTTCCAAGTCACGAAGAAGTTGCAGCCGTTGGTCCCGGGCCAGCAGCCTATTTTGCAGCTCCTCGGCCCGTCTTAAACCAGGCAGTTGATTATTCTCAAGCTGCAGCTGTTTTAGCCGTGTGCGGTAAGAATGTATCTTCATAACCGACCCCATTATCCAACCACCCAAAAGACAAATAATGATAGCACATGCTGCCCAGCCCAGCCTCTGTCGCCTTTTAGCCGACCGGCGCATTCTATAATCCAAAGGTAATAGATTAATACCTGCTATTGCCCTTCACCCCCCGCAGACCCAATCCGATGCAGGCGGCAAATAAATATTGTTTTCCCACAGGTATGACTGGAATCCAGGTCAATTTGTTTCTATTTACCGCCGCCTGACGAACCGGAAGGTGGAATTCAGTTTTTAGTTTTTTCAAAAGGCAATGATCATCACCGCCGCCTTCATTATAAAGTACTATCTGTTGGGGCCTAGCACCAAAACCCCGGGCTAAATAATAGTGCAGAGTACTTCTACACTCCGTCAGGATCTCCCTTTCGGCGTCTGCCCCTTTGGCATAGCCAAGATTTCCAATCTCCCAGGGGATAACCCGGATAAACAATATTTTCCCCCGGGAAGAAATGATTATAGTTATGTACTTATATTCTATCATAATATACAGGCGGATCTTTTTTCGTTTATCCAATTCCCCAGCATCCAGTACCCGCAGCAAAGACAGCGGTTTTGGTTCTAAAATTCTGGCTTCCAAACCGGCCAGGG
>JAAYTH010000013.1 GCA_012523785.1 Bacillota bacterium
AATTAAGAATTTATTAGCAGTAATGAAGGAAAAAGCAGGACCCAACTTCTAACAGGGTCCTGCTTTTTTTATGCTTTTCGGCTTCAGGGGATACACTTTTATCGTATTCCCCGGCACTACCCTAAAACTTATCCACTGAACAGTAATTACAGCTATTACCGTTTGATATTAACATCCCTTTGCCCGGTGGGGACATTCCGCATATTCTGACGGCCCATACTGCCAAACAAATGTCTATAGCCCATAAAACTCAGGCAAGCAATGGCACCTATAGTCCCCAGTCTTCCCCCCACCCCGGGATAAGCAGGAGCAGCGGCTAAAAATAAAAAACCGCTTATACAGCCGACCACCGCCATTTCCCCACGGCAGCGGATATTATCCTTGGAAACCATACCGGCATAGGCGGCAGTCGCAGCCACCAAAGCCATACTACTACCTAAATCCCCCAATAATGGTGGAAAAATTATTCCGCCAGCTAACACTACTATGGCCGAACCCAGCACCGCACCCTTACCCAGTTCAACACTGATGACATAGGCGGCAACACCGGCCAATGTAGCTGTAATAATCAGAACCACCTGTTCCATAGCAATAACCTCCCCTTCCCCTATAGACCTAGTGTACGTATGATGCCCCGGGTGATAAGAACTGAAGTTGCAGCCGTCGTCCCACCTTTTCCACCTAGGCCCGCGTAAATTGGCACAGTGGCGACAATTACTATTCCTGAAACTACACCGGCCAATATAGAAAAGCCTAAGGACGGGATAATGGAAGTAGCTGACATCCCAACAAAGGAAGCAGTATAGGCTGCTCCGGCCAGATCACCCGGTAGTGCCAACCCGGCCAGAACCCCCACAAACCCATTAGCAATAATTGCACCATAACCTAACTCATGGTTAAGATACCAAGTAAAGACAGCACCGATTGTTGCCACTATTATAGTTAAAAAAGCCCGTCTTTGCTTCATTTCTTCTTCACCCCACTCGAACACATACTCTGATAATAATTGATAAGTCCTAAAACATAGCCCACTGCAATAACTGCCGAGATCACTATCCAGGGTATACTTTGTTTCAGTAAAGAAGATAGTATCAACCCTGTCCCCGTAGCAATAAAAGCCAATAACCCCAGCGTCTCAATTATTTTCATACTACCCTACCTCCCGGAAATTTCTTCTACCCACTAAGGTTCTAAAAAATGTTTGCCCTAACTAGCACAGTTGCTTCTGCCCCGCGTCCCGGGCGAACCTAACTGCAATAACTTTTCCCCCTTCCTAAGTGCGTGTTAAATTCTTTGTTAAAAACTTCGCGAAAGATTATTTGATCCCTGCTAAAAATGAATTATTATTTGTCGTCCCCGGAAAACTTTGCCGCCAGGTGCTATAATTAAAACACCCGGGAATTCTCCCGGGCATAATGTTTTAGGCAGTAGATGGCTTTTTACCATCCTTTCCAGCTCTTTTGTTATGTGTACCTGTTCCATAATCAGTGCAGTAGAAACCTGAGCACTTATAAAGCACATTTACATTTTTACTTACCAAGCGCCGAAGTTTACTACCACAGGTGGGGCACCTTTTCAAGGGGGGTGCGGTAATAGAATGATATTCTTCAAAAATACCACACTTGGAACATTCATACTCATAGGTTGGCAATGCAAGTACACCTCCTGGATAATGAAGTGAAATCCCCAAAACTGGCCTTCCAAAACATGGTTCCAGCAATAGAAAATGCCTAATTCAGTATAGAAATTAGACAATTTCCGGGAGTTAGTTTTCCAAGCCTTCTAATTCCGGGGATGTCAGCTGAATTACTCACAAATATATTTATACTCCAAAAGGCTTAAGTTGTCAAGCCAGATTGTGGGGGTACTTGTTGCATCCCCCTTTTTAGCTTCCCCGAGTAGCCCCCCAAAAGAAATAACAACAAATAAGCAGGAAAACTGCTGAATGATAGCAAATTAAGGAATAAGAAGGATTTAAAATATTTTGGTAAGGTTAAAATCTAGTGGGAGGAAATATTATGGCATCTAAACCCTCCGTTTTAGCCCTTGATATTGGAACCCGCACAATTGTCGGCCTGGTAATGGCAGCCGATGCGGGAGGCCATCGCATAAAAGCCGTTCAAATCGAAGAACACCCCATCCGCTCCATGTTCCAGGGGCAAATTCACGATGTCAAGGCGGTAGCCGAGGCGGTACTAAGGGTAAAAGAAAAGTTGGAAAACCAAATTAAGTACAAAGTTAAAAAAGCGGCCGTGGCAGCCGCCGGGCGCACTTTGATAACAGCTCATGGTATTTCCCGGCAAACACTTCTATCAAGACAAATAGTGACAGCAGCCCAAGTCCGGGCCCTGGAGTTGGAGGCAGTGCGGCAGGCCCAGGCAGAATTGGCAGGGGCTGGATCAGAACCAGTCCAAAACTACCTTTGTGTGGGCTATAGTGTTTTACATTATTATCTGGAAGGGCATCCCATATTAAATTTAGTGGGGCAGCGGGGTGAAAAGATTGCTGTCCAAGTCATTGCCACCTTTCTTCCCCGGGTTGTTATTGACAGCCTTTTGACAGTATTAGAGACTGTAGGGCTAGAAGTCCTTACCCTCACCCTGGAACCCATTGCCGCCCTTAATGTCACCCTGTCGCCGGGAATGCGAAACTTAAACCTGGCCTTGGTAGATATTGGCGCCGGAACCTCCGATATTGCCATCAGCCGCCAAGGAACAATTATAGCCTACGATATGGTACCCCGGGCCGGGGATGAAATAACCGAATCCCTTTGCAGTACTTATCTGTTAGATTTCCCCATGGGCGAACAGGTGAAGCGAAGGTTACAGCAAGAAGAAGTGGAATTCGTAGATATTTTGGGTAACACCACCACACTAACTTCGGCCCAGATCAAGGGCACATTGAAACCTATTGTGGCAGACTTAGTACAGTCAATAGCCACTTCAATTTTGAAATTGAATCAGCAAGCGCCCGATGGTGTTATCCTAATTGGTGGAGGCAGCTTAACTCCATTCCTCCCCCAAATGTTGGCAGAGGCCCTGGGTTTAAGTCCTGACCGGGTAGGTATCAAGACAAGGGAATCACTTACAAAAATTAAAGGATATCCCAAAAGGCTATCTGGTCCCGAAGCCATCACTTCCATCGGCATTGCCATATGGGCTTTTAATAGCCAACCATTCATCTACCAGCGGGTTTTTGTCAATGATAACCCCGTTCATCTTTGGAACTTAGAAGATACTATAGTCGCCGATGCCCTTCTGGCCACTGGCTCACAATGGGAACGACTCCATCCCCGCCCCGGCCCCGCCCTAACTGTTGAGGTTAACGGTAAGCTCAAAATTATAAAGGGGGAAATGGGTAAACCAGCTCAAATACTTGTCAATGGTAAGGAGGCAAGCCTTGATACTGCCCTACAAGAAAACGATCGACTTATTTTTAA
>JAAYTH010000113.1 GCA_012523785.1 Bacillota bacterium
AAAGGATAGCAATTGCTATCCCTCACAATTCTATTAATCCCAGGCTAATCTGGAGGCCGGTGTCAATTTTAGTCATTATTTCCCCCTCCAGATGGCCGATCCTGGTCTTGAGACGGTGCTTATCAATAGTCCGGATCTGTTCCAAAAGAATAACCGAGTTCTTTTCCAAGCCCAGGCTGCTGGCACTGACTTCAATGTGGGTGGGGAGTTTTGCCTTTTCGATCTGGGAGGTGATGGCGGCAATTATAGTGGTGGGGCTGTAGCGGTTACCGATATCGTTCTGGATAACTATAACGGGCCGCACCCCTCCCTGTTCGGAGCCGACCACCGGACTCAGATCCGCATAGTAAATATCCCCACGGTGAACATTCATGATCAGCTCTCACACTCCGCCAGGTATTTTTCGGTTTTGCGTATTTCCAATTCAAAGCCCTCTTCCGCCAGCTGAAGATTGAGGTTTGCCATTTCGAGGTATCCCTGCTTTAGGCGCTCCCGCAGGGTTCTTTTCTTCCGCTCTTCAATAAAACGCTGCAGTGCCTCCCGCACCAGTTCACTCCGGTTACGGCCCGCTTCCAAAGCAACCAGACCATCGAATTCCCGTAGGAGGCTTGTAGGCACACTGATCATGATTCGCTTATACTCTGCCACCCCATAGGCACCTCCAGTATATATACGCATATGGCTGAAAAGCTATCTATAATTATATAGGCTTGCCCTTTATGCTGTCAAGATTTTACAAGGAACATGCCTTTTGCCAACTAATGCCAATCCCCCACTTGACGATGCCCCCTATTACCATCCCGAACAAAAAGAGGATTCACTAGAGCAGAATCACCTCAACCCCAGGGCAGTTGCTGCCAAAAGGGCACTAGATCCCTTCCCCTCTCCAGGGCCCGTCGGGCCGCCGGAAGGTAGGTGGCCACATCGCCGGCCAGCATCCCGGCCTCCCCCTTTTCCTTTGCCGCCAGGTCACCGGCAGCCCCATGGAGGAAGGTCCCGGCGACGGCGGCCCTAAAGGGCGAAAGGCCCTGGCCAATTAACCCGGCAATCAGTCCGGTGAGGACATCCCCCGTCCCCCCGGTGGCCAGCCCCGGATTCCCCGTGGGGTTGAGGGCAGCTTGGCCATCGGGTGCAGCGATAACCGTCCGGGCACCCTTTAAAACCAGGGTCACCCCCCACTCGGCTGCCTTTTGCCGGGCTAAATCCAGCCTCTGGGCTTGGACCGCAGCCACCGTCAGCCCACAGAGGCGGGCCATCTCCCCGGGATGGGGGGTGATGACCACCGGCCCCGGTATTTTAGCCAAAAGCTCCGCCCTAGCCTCCAGGGCGGTGAGTCCATCGGCATCCAACACAAGGGGGAGGGCAAGCCCCGGGAGGAGGGAACGAACTAAAGCCGCCGTATCTTCTCCCCCGCCCAGGCCCGGCCCCAGGGCCAGGACGTCGCTTTGGGCCAAGAGCTGCACAATATCCCCCTTGGCCCCCCAGCCCAGGCAGTCGGCACTGGCCGGGCCCAGGGGATGGCTCATGGCTTCCGCCACCTGGGCAGCCACCAGGGCCTGTATGCCGGCGGGGACCGAAAGGGTTACCAGGCCGGCACCACTGTAGAGGGCCCCTTTCCCAGCCAAAACCGCCGCTCCGTACATCCCCCGGGAGCCCGCCACCACCAGCACCCGGCCATAGGTACCCTTATGGCTTTCCCGGGGCCGGGGGGTCAGCAGGGAAGTTAGCCGTGCCGGGGTGGTGAGAAAAACCCCCGGTTCCGGCAAAGGGGCCCCGGGAGGCATCCCAATCTCAGCCACCCACAGGCGCCCGGCCTGTCCGGCCCCCGGATGGAGGCAGAGTCCAATCTTGGGTAAATCCATAGTGACGGTATCCTGGGCCCTGACGACGGGTCCGGGGCAAGCACCGGTATCGGCCTCCAACCCGGAGGGAAGGTCCACCGCCAATATGGGCCTTCCACACTTATTGAGAAAGTTAATTACCTCGGCCCCAAAACCCCTTACCGGCCCCGAAAGCCCGGTCCCTAAAATAGCATCGATTACAAGGCTAACTTCGCCGCAGCGGGGATATAATCCTCCCAGTCCACCAGCAGCATTTATTTCCACCGGCGCCAGCCCTATTTGACGGCAGATATGCAGGTTTTCTGCCGCCGCACCCCGCATCTTTTCCCCCGGAGCCAGAAGGAAGATTTCCACCTCCACCCCGGCCTTGGCCAGATAACGGGCGGCCACCAAGCCATCCCCACCGTTATTTCCCTGGCCGGCAAAGATCCACACCCTTTTACCCACGGTTTCACCCAAAAGCCGCCGGGCCAGAACAGCCACCTGCCGTCCGGCGTTTTCCATCAGCACCATCTCCGGCAGGCCCACCACCCCGGTAGCCCACCGATCCCGTTCCCTCATCTGGGATCCGGTTAAAACCCACACGGGCATCACTTCCTCCCTTGGGCCACAACCTGGGCCAGGGCATGCTCCCTGGTATGGGAAAGGGTGACCAAAATCGTATCTATACCCCTTTGCCGGGCAACCTCCTCCGCCCGGGGGCCCAAATTTATTAGGGGTTCGCCCCCCTTTCCCTTGCAGATCTCCACTTCCCGCCAGGGAATTTGGCGCCAGCCACAACCCAGGGCCTTGAAAACTGCCTCCTTGGCCGCAAAGCGGGCCGCCAAAGAAGCATAGTTGAGCCGGCCACCCCCCAGGCAGTAGTCCCATTCCGCCGGTGTAAATACCCGCCGCCGAAAGCCCTCCCGCCGCCGGGTAACAGCCTGGCGAATTCTATCCACTTCGATGAGATCAATGCCAATACCCTTTATGATCACAATAAACCTCCATCCCCAGCCCAAAGGGGCAGCCCTTCCACGGCTGCCCCTTACAAAGCGGGGGACCTTTCCCCCCTTCGGCAGCCCCAGGACCGCCCCTCCAACCTTTTCTCCTAATCTAAGCAGGGGCAGATGACAAGCCCCAACAGCCCCGGCCCGGCGTGGACCCCCATGACCGGACCCAGGGGACCCGTCACCAACTCCACAACGGTGGCCAGCTCCTCCACCTTTTTTACTAGATAAGCCGCCTCCTCCGGACAAGCACCGTGCATCACAGCCACCCGGCATTTTTGTTTTTCAATAAACTCCCGGGCAATGCTAAAAAGTTCATCAATAGAGCGCCTCCGCCCCCGTATCTTTTTATATGTATAATAAACGCCTTCTTTATTTATGGAAATAATGGGTTTCACATTTAAGAATTCCCCCAAGGTAGCCGAAACCCGGCCTATTCTGCCGCCCCGCTGTAGGTATTCCAGGGTGCCCACCACAAAGAAAACCTTTGATCTATCTACTAGATTCCTGGCCCTTTCCACTATCTGGGCAAAGGACATCTTTTTCTCCAGCCAGCGTCCCGCCTCCAGAATAATATAGCCTAACCCCATGGACAAGGAGCGGGAATCTATAACCTCCACCACCAGATCTTTAAAATCTTGACTTACCATCTTCACCATTTCCGCCGTTCCACTCAGCCCCGAAGAGATGTGGACCGCCAGGACATGGGTAAATCCCTCATCCCGCAGCCGGGCCAACATCTGCTGGGCTTCAAAGGGGGTAGGGACCGAAGTTTTTGGGTTTTCCTCATCAATGGTGGCATAGACCTCCTCCGGGGTAATATCAATCCCGTCTTCATACTGTCGGTCAGCATACACCACCTTCAAGGGCAGGACCTTGATTCCGTACTTCTCAATCGCTTCTGCACCCAAATCACTGGTACTGTCAGTCAATAGGGCAATTTTTTCAGACACCTTGTCACCCCTTTAATTTATTCTTTTGCGGAGCACTTCCCCTTGTTTATCTAAAGATATCACTTACCGGCGGGGGGGTCAATAGAAACCCAGTCGATTTTGACCAATACTGTCGAGTTTTTGGTCACTATTTAGTTATACCCGGTGGTGTCATCCCAAGCGCAGCGAAGGATCTACTGCTTGGGAAATATAAGGATCCTTCGAGGAAAGCCCTCCCCCCGTTTCGCTTTGGACAGGCTGGGCAGGCGGGATGGCAACTAGGGGGTACAGCATATATAGAAAGCTATAATTTTCGCTTCGCGGATACCCCGGAGTAGTAACAATTTTTCCTTGCAAAAGCAAAGGCCGGCACCTGTGGTGCCGGCCCGGGACATGGGGACTAGGTGAACCCGGTATTTCCGCCCTGGCGAAAAATGCTAGGCCTTCTTTACTTTGGAAGCGCGGGATTTATTCTTATCCATTTTACCTGCCACCTGCCGACAGAGGGA
>JAAYTH010000114.1 GCA_012523785.1 Bacillota bacterium
ACTACTAATATGCAATCAGGAAATTCGCATTCACGCTTAGTTGATAGATATTTTACCTATGTCATCATACTTCATAAATGAGTTGCCGTCTGTGATTAGGGACTAGTCCAAAATTGGGTAGACCGCCTGTACAGGCGGTCTATTATTTTCTTTGCATCATACAGGGGGAAACAACCCCCAAGATCGCTAGGCGGAAATTTAACAGTGGTTCTCGGGCGGACAGGATCGTCCGCCCCCACAAGGTCCTGATGCGGGAAGGGAGACTGCCGCCTACAGCTCCCGTCTCCCCTCCAGGGCCTTGATCAGGGTCACTTCATCCACATAATCTAAATCGCCTCCAACGGGAAGGCCGTGGGCAATGCGGGTGACCTTAACCCCCAGGGGTTTTACCAATTTGGCGATATACATGGCGGTGGCTTCCCCCTCCACATTGGGGTCAGTGGCTAAAATAAGCTCCTTTACCTTTCCCCCCTGTAGCCTGTGCAAGAGTTCCTTTATCTTAATTTCCTCTGGGCCAATCCCATCTAAGGGGGAGATGGCTCCACCCAAAACATGATAAACCCCCTTGTATTCCCGGGTCTTTTCCATGGCCACCAGGTCCCGGGGGTCCTGAACAACACAGATGGTACTCTGATCCCGATAAGGGCTGGAACAAAGGGGGCAGGGGTCAACCGCCGTAATATTCCAGCAAATGGAACAGTACTTGGTCTTTTGCCGGGCATTGACCAGGGAGCGGGCCAGCCGCTCCACATCCACAGCCGGCCGTTCTAAAATATAAAATGCCAGGCGTTGGGCAGTACGGGGGCCAATACCCGGCAGTTTTGTCAATTCACTAATCAGCCTTCCAATGGGTTCCGGATAATACATCTCCCATCCTCCCCGTCCCTCCTAGAGCAAGCCCGGTGGTAAATTCAAACCCCCGGTCAACTTTCCCATTTCCTCTGTTATCATTTCCCGGGCCTTGCGCAGGGCTTCGTTGGCCGCTGCCAAGACCAGGTCTTCCAACATCTCCACATCTTCGGGATCAACCACAGCGGGATCAATTACAACTTCTACCAGCTCACTATCTCCATTGGCCTTGACCAGAACAGCCCCACCGCCCGCCGAGGCCTCCACAAGGCGCTGGGACAATTCTTCCTGCATCTGTGCCATTTGTGCCTGCAGCTTCTGCATTTTTTTCATCATCTTGCCCATATTGCCAAAACCCATTTTTCCTTACCTCCTACCTTAGAGTTTAGGTGTCCCTTTCTTTTCCTGCACCAGGTCGGGGCCAAAAAAGTCGATAACCCCTTGGACTAGATTGTCCCCTTCTTCCCTTTCATCTTCCCGCCCGGGGGAATCTAGAGCACAGTGGAGCTTTAATTCCCGGGCAAAAACCTTTTTCAGTACCGCCTCCAGTTGGTCACAGTATTTGTCCCGCACCATATCCTTGTAAACAGCATGGCTAAAAGATAGGGTCAGGCGGTTTTCCTTGAGTTTTACCGGTTCCCCCTTTTCGATAAGGGTTAGCCCCGGTATATCCACCTTTTCCCGTAATTTAGCCAGCACCAAGGGCCATTTTTCCTGAATAAGGGCCAGGGAAAGGGCTGAAGGAGGGGCCGACTGCCCGCTGGAGGGGACATCGGTGTCCACCCCAGCAACCCCCGGCAGTTCCTTTTCCCCAATGGGTGCCTTCCGAGATTTTCGGGTTTGCCGGGGCATCTGCCCAGAGGCATCTGCTATCTTGAGGGTCCCTTCTTTTCCCTGTCTCTCCAGGCCCTGCAGCAGTTTAATTACCATTATTTCCAAGGAAACCCGGGGGTGGGAATCCCAGCGAATTTCATCCCCGGTTTTGGCCAAAAGTTCAATGATAAAGAGCAATTGTTCCAAGGAAAAGGCCTCGGCTTGTCCCAGGAGAAACTGCCTTTGGGCCCCTGTGGCATCCAGCAAAGTCTCTGCGGCAGCCCCCACCTTAAGCAAAAGCAGGTTGCGAAAACAGCCAATGAGATCCCGCAATAGCTGGCGGGGATCCCGTCCATAATCAAGGAGCCGGTTGGTGGTGGCCAAAAGCATCACCACATCCCTTTGGGCCAAACCCGCCATTAGGGCCTCTAGCTCCTCCCCGGCGGCCATGCCCAAAACAGCCAAAACCTCTTCATGATCGATACTGTCCGCACAGAGGGAAATACATTGATCCAAAAGGCTCAAGGCATCCCGCAGGCTACCCTCTGCCTTTTTAGCCAGCAGGGTTAGGGTTTCCTCCTCAACGGCTACCCCCTGTTGCCGGGCAACCTTTGCTAACCGTTCCACAATAACCGGCAGGGCTATGTTATGAAAATCCAGGCGCTGACAGCGGGAGAGGATAGTAAGGGGTATCTTATGGGCCTCGGTGGTGGCAAAGATAAAAATAACGTGGGCCGGCGGCTCCTCCAAGGTTCGCAAAAGGGCGTTAAAGGCCTCCGTGGTTAACATATGCACCTCGTCAATTATATATACCTTGTACCGCCCCTCAGCCGGCGCCAACTGGACCTTTTCCCTTAAATCACGGATTTCATCTATCCCCCGGTTGGATGCCCCGTCTATCTCCAAGACATCCAAAAAATCCCCCGCAGTTATTCGTAGGCAGGCGGTGCATTCATTGCAGGGCTCTGCCGCCGGACCCTGGACACAATTTAGGGCCTTGGCCAGAATCTTGGCGGTACTGGTCTTACCCGTACCCCGGGGACCACAAAACAAATAGGCATGGCTCACCCGGCCGGCAGATAAGGCATTGCTTAAAATCCGCCGGATGTGATCCTGCCCCACCAGATCGGCAAGGGTTTGGGGACGCCACTCCCGATACAGGGCTTGGTACTTCACCTTTTTTCACCCCCAATTCCAATCCATTTCCTATCTATGGTGTTTCTGCATCTTGGGGGGCAATTCCTTTTCCCTTCCAAATAAAAAAACAGGACAGGGAACCTTCCCCATCCTGTATCCTTTACCCCGTTGGGGGAAAAAAATATTGGCCGTGCAACCCACCCTTGACCTTCCCTCCTGGGCGTTACCCCCGCCGGTAGCTCCAATCAGGCACCCCTGCGGCACCCGGAATATCCTACTTACCGCTGCTCCCTCCCGGGCCTGACGGGGTTCATAGGCTTCCGCCGCGCAGGACCCAATCTTCAGCACTACACAAACGGGGGCCAGACCCCATTAGGGTAAAGCCGCAGGCGGGCATTCGACCCTGCTCTAGCGGATTGCAGGTTCAGGGCACCGCTATCTCCCCGCCTAGCACGGCCAAACTTTTAAAATATAATGGCGGAGAGGGTGGGATTTGAACCCACGAGGCAGGGGCTTCCTGCCTACTCGCTCTCCAGGCGAGCGCCTTCGGCCGGACTCAGCCACCTCTCCATGCCAGGTTCTTCTAAGCACTAATATTGTACAATGAAGCAGGAGTTATTGCAAGCCATCAGGGCTTACAAAAAAAGGCCATTCTAAAAGGCAATGTTACAATTCAGCGGTATCCGCAAAGCAAAAATTATGAGGTTCCTATATATGCTATAAACCGCCTTAGTTGTCATCCTGCTTGACTAGAGCATAGAAAAGGGAAGGCAATAAGACAACGCGGCCTGTTTTTACCCGGGCCGCGTTTATTATTTATGGCGGAGAGAGTGGGATTTGAACCCACGAGGCAGGGGCTACCTACCTACTCGCTTTCGAGGCGAGGGCCTTCAGCCGGACTCGGCCATCTCTCCATCTTTTTAATTTTTTGCAGCGGCACCCGACTCCCATAGTCTTATTATATAATTGCCACCCCGGTGGGTCAAGATCGCCGGTGGCGGAAAAAATCCCGCAGCAATTGCCCACATTCCTCTGCTAAAACACCCCTTGTTACCGTAAAGGTATGATTCATAAATCCATCCCGGCCAATGTGATAGTGGGAATCTACCCCACCTCCTTTGGGATCGGGGGCACCATAGACCAAATGGTCCACCCGGGCCAGCACCAGGGCTCCGGCACACATGGGACAAGGTTCGATGGTCACATAAATGGTGGTCCCGGACAAACGCCAGGTTCCCAGACTATTGGCCCCCCTCCGCAGGGCTATTATCTCCGCATGGGCCGTGGGATCTTGTTCTGTTTCCCGTAAGTTATGACCCCGGCTGATAATGTGGCCCTCCTTTACCAATACGGCCCCGATAGGCACTTCCCCCCGGCCATAGGCTTTGCGGGCCTCGGCCAAGGCGGCCTCCATAAACATTTCCTGTTCTTTATTAACCACATTTCCACCCCATCATCCATCATTGGGATTTAATTTCGCTAAAGGTAAAGTTAAAAAAAGGACCAGCCCTCTGGCCAGTCACCATCGGATAAAAAAATTGGTGTCCCTAGGAGGACTCGAACCTCCGCAAGGCGAGGATTAGGAATCCTCCGCTCTATCCAACTGAGCTATAGGGACACGATACTTTTCCTCGTCATTATAATATCATATCAAGGGCCCGAATGCAACCACAAGAACGCGGATAAAAATAGGCCGGGAATTTTCCACTTGTTGATAAATCGGGGATTATTTGTTATGATTGAGATGGTCTTTAGCCGACCTTTTTATTCACCTTATACACATCCTGTGGATAAAGTTGTGTATAACCCCTGTTTTATGTGTTCCAAAAGCTTATTATACCGAGTAATTGCCCTTAATTTTTCACTTATCCACAACCTCTTATACTCTTTTTACCACTTCGACCACCAGGGGCCCACAAGCCTTGTCACTCCAACACAAATGGATATTATAGGTGTATATTGGTTTTTTCCATATTAAATCACTCCCATAGGAGGATAGGTGATGCCAGATTTAACTGCCCTTTGGGATCAAATTTTACAGAAAATGCAGCAGGAGCTGAGTACATCAAACTTTGAAACCTGGGTTAAGCGCACCCGGCTCCTGACTATATCGGACAATAAGCTTGTCATTGGGGTTCCTAATAAATTTGCCCGGGATTGGTTAGGGACCAGGTATGTATCCACCCTCCAAAAGGCAGTACAAGATACCTTGGGTCGCCCCGCATCTATGCAGTTTGTCATTGCCGACAACTTGGAACAAATGGATCCGGCGCAAATAATTGATGCCGATGGGCATACAGCCCAGCCGACGACACCGGTAAAGAAATTTTCCCTTCCCCTCCTCAATCCCAAATATACCTTTGATACCTTTGTGGTGGGAAACAGCAACCGCTTTGCCCATGCCGGCTCCCTGGCTGTGTCCGAGGCCCCGGCCAAGGCCTACAACCCCCTCTTTATTTACGGCGGGGTGGGATTGGGCAAAACCCATTTAATGCATGCCATTGGCCACCAGGTCCTCAATCACCATAGGGAAAGTAGGGTCGTCTATGTAACTTCGGAAAAATTCACCAATGAATTGATCGACTCCATTAAGGATGACACTACTGTCCACTTCCGCAATCGCTACCGGAGCGTAGATGTTCTTCTTATAGATGATATTCAATTTTTAGCTGGTAAAGAACGCACCCAAGAAGAGTTTTTCCATACCTTCAACACCCTTTATGAGGCCAATAAACAGATTGTCGTCTCCAGTGACCGTCCACCTAAAGACATCCCCACCTTGGAGGAGCGCCTTCGCTCTCGTTTTGAATGGGGCCTTATTGCCGACATCCAAGCCCCGGACCTGGAGACCAGGGTGGCTATTTTGCGAAAAAAGGCAATATTGGATAATTTGGATATTGAGGATGATGTCCTTTCCTATATTGCCGCCCATATTGATACCAATATACGGGAATTAGAAGGTGCCCTCATCCGGGTGATGGCCTATTCTACCATTACCAGCAAAAGTGATATAACCGTGGAATTGGCCACTGAAGCCCTCCAGGAAATTCTCCCGGATTCTAAACCCAAAATTATCACCAGTAAAGAAATTAAAAAGATCGTAGCAGAATATTTCCACCTTCAGGTCCAAGATTTGGTAGGCAAAAAACGTACCCGTACCATTGCCTATCCCCGGCAGATTGCCATGTATCTTTGCCGGGAACTCACCGATGCCTCTTTTCCCAAAATCGGGGATGATTTTGGCGGCCGGGATCATACAACCGTTATGCATGCCAATGATAAAATTGCCCGGGAATTAAATGAGGATCCGGAATTAGAACATATCATAGAAGAAATAAAAAAGAAGCTGCAATAAAAGCAAATATCAGTTTGGGGATAATAGGGGGACAACCCCTAGACAATATGTGGATAGATATTGACACTTTTTCTTCTGGGGATAAAATCGCCGGTTTACTATTTTTTATCCACAGGTTATTAAATGCTCAAAGTATCATTCCCATGGGGTTAGTTGGGGTTTTCCCCATATCCACAGCCCCTATTACTACTACTATTTATATATATGTTATTAAAGATTAAGGATCTCTAGTAATAGTAAGGCTCCATCTTGTGGATAAAGGAGGTTTTGGTCTATGTTTTTCCAGGTTGATAAGCAAAAACTGTCAACGGCTATTCAAACTGTGCAAAGGGCGGCAGCAACTACTACCAATACGCCTATTTTAGCAGGTATTTACCTTAAAGCAGCCGGAGACCAATTGGAAATTAGGGCAACTGATCTTAATTTTGGCATAGAATACATACTTCCAGTAAAGGTTAGGAGGGAAGGGGAAATAGTTCTTCCGGCCAAATATCTGACGGAAATGATCCGCCGCCTAAATCCGGGGGAAGTGGAGCTAAATGTGGCGGAAGATGGATACACAGCCTATATCAAGGCGGGCCGGGCCAGCTTTGACCTCCTGGGTTTTCCCCCGGTCGATTACCCGGCCCGGACCCTAATTGCCGGGGAAAAAACATGGCAGATGGAGCAATCCCTTCTGCGGGAAATGATTGAAAAAACGGCCTTTGCCGCCGGTAAAGATAGCTTACGCCCCATTTTAACCGGGGTTCTCATGTCTTTTAAAGAAGATTCCCTGGAACTAATTGCCACCGACAGCCACCGGCTATCATTTTATCGTACCTCCTTGGCCGAAAGGATAGAAGGTGAGGAGAATCTTGTAGTACCGGCAAAAACCATGGAGGAACTGCTGCGCAGTATTTTGGCTGAAGGGGAAGAAGCGGTCACAATTAGTACTGGCGGTGGGCAGATATCCTTTCATATTCCCGGGGTGACTTTAACCTCCCGCCTTTTAGAAGGGCAATTTATTGATTATCGCCAGGTGCTGCCGGCTGATTACGAAACAAGGGTCCGGGTTAACACCGGTGAATTCTTGGCCGGGGTGGAGAGGGCGGCGGTTTTAACCCATGATAAGGCCAGTTCTGTAAGGATCGGGATAGATGAAGCCGGCCTAAAACTCTTTGCCAATACACCGGAAGTCGGCCAGGTGGAAGAGGAGATCGGGGCCGTCGTCGAGGGGGAGGAGGTCAGTATTTCCTTTAACTCCCGTTATCTCATGGAGGTATTACGGATATTTGATGAGGAGGAAATATTTTTCGACATCACCGGATCTGTAAATCCCGGTATTATTAGGCCGGTCCATGGCGAGGGTGATTATCTGCATCTCATTATGCCTGTTACTACCAGAGCCGGTGTTAAAGAGTAGCACCGGGGTTTAATAAAGGGCCTGGGAGGAGTTGGTGCTGTGGGGGAAAAGACTACCGATGTCAAGATTACTACGGCCACCATCGGCCTGGATCAATTTTTAAAATGGGCCCAGGTGGCCGGCAGCGGCGGGGAGGCCAAACAGCTCATTCAAAATAAAATGGTGCTGGTTAATGGGCGGTATGAGGATAAGCGGAGCCGGCAACTGGTCAGGGGAGATGTTGTTGAGGTGGAGGGTAGAGGCCGTTTTCGCCTGGGGGGTTAAAGGAGAAGGAGGGGAAGAAAAGGCTTGTATTTGAGCCGTCTGCTTTTGAATAATTACCGCAACTATATCCGGGAAGAATTCACCCCCCATTCCCACCTGAACCTTATCCAGGGGGAAAATGCCCAGGGGAAAAGCAATCTTCTGGAGGCTATTTTTTTATTAGGCATGGGAAAATCCCCCTTTAACGCCCGCAGCCGGGAAATAATTCGCTGGGGAGAAGGTTGGTTCCGATTAGAGGGCCAGGTGGAACGCCGGGATCATTCCCTGAAGGTGGAATTAGTTTATAAAAAGGACGGTGTCCGGGAGATGACCATCAACGGCCAGCGGGAGGATAATATCTCCCAGCTCCTGGGCCGCATAAATGTGGTACTTTTTTCCCCGGAGGATCTACAGCTGTTAAAGGGCGGGCCTGCCCTCCGGCGCCGTTACCTCGATCTACAGTTATGCCAGATCAGCCCCCGTTATTTTTATTATCTACAGCAATATCGCCGTATCATCCAGCAGCGGAATATGCTCCTGAAGGATATCCGCTTTGACCACCTTCGGGAAGGGGAGGATCTTTCTGTATGGGATCGGCAACTAATACAGGTGGGAACTGGTATCATATATAAGCGCCAAGGGGCAGTCAGTAAATTAGCCCCCCTGGCGGCAGAACTCCACAAAAAAATGAGCGGTGGCCGGGAGGAGTTGACTGTAGCCTATCGGCCCTCAATTTCCGGAAGGGGTGAGAGATCCCCGGAGGAAATTGCTGCGGATTTTCAGCGGGCCCTGGCGGCCGTTAGGGGGGATGAACTAAAACGCCAGTTTACAATGATCGGCCCCCATCGGGATGATATTTCCCTTTATATCAACGGCAGAGATGGCAGAAAATACGGTTCCCAAGGGCAGCAGAGGACTGCAGCCTTGAGTTTGAAACTGGCAGAAACCCTTTATATAGAAGAGGAAATGGGGGAGCACCCTATTTTACTCCTTGATGATATAATGTCGGAGTTAGACAGCAGGCGGAGGCAGTTTGTTTTCGACGGGGTGCAGGGAAAGGGGCAAGTCTTTATAACCGGGACCGAGGGGGATGAATTTTCCCCCGGCACCCGGGGCCGCCGTTATCATATCAGCCAGGGGCGTATTTTGGAGGGGTGGTCCCCGGATTGATTGTCATCTTAACTGGCCAAAGGACAAAGCGGGGCTGGACCTTGCCACATCCCCCAGTGCCCCAATGGGCAAAGATCCCCCGTTTTGCCCCGGATAGCGGCAGGGATGCTGGGGGAGGTAGTTGCAAAGTAAGAATAAGAAGGGGGTATGGTCATGTTTCTTCATCTGGGTGGTAATTGCATCGTTTTGGCTGCACAGGTAATCACCATCCTAAATTTAAAGAGTACCAAGGATTCTAAAATTACTTCTGAAATGAGGGAACTGCTTAGGGCTGAAGGTCTGGTGGCCGAGGCCTGCCCCGGGGTCCCCAAATCCCTTATTATTACCGATGAAAAGGCCTACCTATCTCCTATTTCATCGGTGACCTTAAAGAATCGCCTCCGCCCCTGGAAAAGTTACCGGGATTGAATGGTCGGAGCTATGTTCCCCCCATATATCCGGGTCTTATTTAGACATCCTTGCCGCAGGTTCTGGCCTGCGGTTTTTGATGGAAGGGCGAAAATAGTTTTTAGTAATAGTTTATGGTATAATTGCCTTGGTATCGTAGCAAAGGGGTAGAATGGAGGTAATAGATGTTCATGGCAGAGAAGAGGAGTAATTCTAGTCAAGACTACAATGCCAGCCAAATACAGGTTTTAGAAGGCCTGGAAGCCGTCCGCCGTACACCGGGGATGTATATTGGAAGCACGGGCAGCAGTGGCCTGCATCATTTAGTTTATGAAGTATTAGATAACAGCATAGATGAGGCCCTGGCTGGCTACTGTGATCATATAAATGTGGTACTCAAGTCCCAGGGGGTAGTGATGGTCAATGACAATGGCCGGGGTATCCCCGTTGATAACCTCCCGGAGATAAATAGGCCGGCGGTGGAAGTGGTGTTGACGCGTCTCCACGCCGGGGGCAAGTTCGGCGGCGAGGGGTACAAGGTTTCGGGGGGCCTCCACGGGGTGGGGGTGGCGGTAGTCAATGCCCTTTCTGAGTGGCTGGAAGTGGAGGTCTATCGGGAAGGAAGTACATACCGGCAACGCTTTGAAAGGGGCCAGATTGTGACTCCTCTGGAAAAGGTGGGGGCCACCACTGTCTCCGGGACTAAAATTACCTTTAAGCCCGATGCTGAAATTTTTGAGGAAATCGTCTTTGACAGTGAGGTCCTTTCCAAACGGCTGCGGGAGTTGGCCTACTTGAACAAGGGTCTGAAGATAACCCTTTTGGATGAGGAAACCGGGAAGAAAAAAAACTATCTCTATAATGGCGGCCTGCGGGAATTTGTCCAGGATTTAAACAAGAATAAAAACACCCTTTTTTCCCAGCCCATTTACTTTGAGGCCCAGCAGCCCCAAAGCCGGGTAGAAATTGCCATCCAGTACAATGACAGCTATACGGACAACATCCTTTCCTATGCCAATAATATCAATACCCAGGAGGGGGGTACCCATGAGGTGGGCTTTAAAGCCTCCCTTACCCGGGTGGTAAATGAGTATGCCCGCAAGGCGGGCTTTCTCAAGGATAATCAGGCTAATTTTACCGGGGAAGATATCCGGGAGGGTATCGTGGCCGTCCTGAGCGTCCAGCTGGTCAATCCCCAATTTGAGGGTCAGACCAAGATGAAGCTGGGGAATACGGAGATGAGGGGTGTCGTCGACTCCGTTGTCTCGGAGAAACTGAGTGCCTACCTGGAGGAAACCCCCCGGATAGCCAAGCGGATTGTGGAAAAATCCCTGAGGGCCTCCCAGGCAAGGGAGGCGGCCCGCAAGGCCCGGGAGCTGACCCGGCGTAAAAGTGCCCTGGAAGTAACGGCCCTACCGGGAAAATTGGCCGATTGTACCATCAAGGATCCAGCCCTGAGTGAATTGTACCTGGTGGAAGGGGATTCGGCCGGCGGCTCGGCTAAACAGGGGAGGGACCGCCGCTTTCAAGCCATCTTACCCCTGCGGGGCAAAATAATAAATGTAGAGAAGGCCCGCCTGGATAGAATTCTGAACAATGATGAAATTCGCACCATCATTACGGCCATGGGGACCGGCATTGGTGAGGATTTTGATTTAGATAAATCCCGCTACCATAAGTTAATAATTATGACCGATGCCGATGTGGATGGTTCCCACATCCGCACCCTTCTCCTCACTTTTTTCTATCGCTATATGCGTCCCCTCATCGGGGCCGGATATATCTACATAGCCCAACCCCCCCTCTATCTGATAAGGAGGGGCAGGGTGGAAGAGTATTTATATAGTGATGAGGAATTAGAAACATATCTGCAGGAAAACCCGAAGCCCAGTTCCATCCAGCGCTATAAGGGCCTGGGGGAGATGAATCCTATTCAGCTTTGGGAGACCACCATGGATCCGGAAACCAGGACCTTGTTGCAGGTTACCCTGGAAGATGCCCTGGCGGCGGACCAGATCTTCACCATCCTCATGGGGGATCGGG
>JAAYTH010000115.1 GCA_012523785.1 Bacillota bacterium
GGCGGTAAATCGTTCCCGCCGCTCCATAGCAGAACTCCTTGATCTGCGCCCCGATTATGCCCATCTAATTGTCGATGGGATCAGCCGCCGGGTGGATCCGGAAGGGGTGGCGGTGGGGCAGATGATCGAGGTCAAGCCTGGGGAAAAGATACCCCTGGATGGGGAAGTGATTTCTGGGACCAGCTTTCTAGATACTTCGGCTTTGACCGGGGAGCCGGTACCCCGCCGGGTAGATCCGGGGGAAGGGGTTTTGGCCGGCTATATCAACGGCAGTGGCCTTTTGCGGATAAGGGTAACCCGGGAATATGCCCAATCCTCTGTGGCCAAGATCCTTTCCCTGGTGGAAAATGCGGCGGCCCGCAAGGCCCCCACGGAGAAGTTCCTCACCGCCTTTGCCCGCTGGTATACACCCCTGGTGGTCTTTACGGCCCTGGGCCTAGCCGCGCTACCACCCCTTTTATTTCCCGGGGAAACCTTTTCCTCCTGGCTCTACCGGGGTCTGATCCTTTTGGTAATATCCTGCCCCTGTGCCCTGGTGGTATCTATACCCCTGGGTTACTTCGGTGGTATAGGTAATGCCTCCCGGTCCGGCATCCTGGTTAAAGGGTCCAATTATCTTGATGCCTTGACCCAGCTGCACACCGTTGTCCTGGATAAGACCGGCACCCTTACCCAAGGGGTTTTTAAGGTCAGTGCTATAGTCCCCCAGGGGGATTTTACCGCTGAAGAAGTTTTGCAGTGGGCGGCCTTGGCTGAGGCCCATTCCAGCCACCCCATTGCCCGCTCTATTTTACAAGCCCATGGCCAAGATGTGGACACCGGCCCCATTGCCGATTACCAAGAAATAAGGGGGCAGGGGTTGTCCATAACCACCAAAGATGGGAAAAGGCTCCTGGTGGGCAATGATCGCCTTCTTAATCAGGCCGGGGTAGAATTCCCGGTCCACCATGCCCCGGGGACCATTGTCTATGTATCCGTCGACAATATCTTTGCTGGCTATTTGGTCATTGCCGATGAAATTAGGGAAGAATCCCGGGAGGCCGTGGGGGAACTCCGGCGTCGGGGTGTCAAGAGGATCCTCATGCTTACCGGGGATAATGAAAGAACGGCGGCCCGGGTAGCCTCCCAATTGGGCCTAGATGGGTATTATTCCGGACAGCTGCCGGAGGAAAAGGTCCAGCGCCTGGAGGAACTCCTGGCTCATTCCAGCCGAAGCGGGAAAATAGCCTTTGTCGGGGATGGCATAAACGATGCCCCCGTTATCACCCGGGCCGATATCGGGGTGGCCATGGGGGGATTGGGGGCCGATGCCGCCATCGAAGCCGCCGATGTGGTCCTGATGGATGACAACCCGCAAAAATTGGTACAGGCCCTGGATATTGCCCAGTATACCCGCAAAATAGTAAAACAAAACATCTTCTTAGCCCTGGGAGTTAAGGGCTTGGTCGTGGCCCTGGGGGCGGTGGGATTGGCTACCATGTGGATGGCTGTTTTTGCCGATGTGGGGGTGGCCCTCTTGGCCGTTTTGAACAGCACCAGAACCCTAGGGAAGCATTGAAATAGAATGGAACGGGCGGTCAATGACCGCCCCTACAATTTATGCTCGACTGGGACGGGTGATCGATGACCGCCCCTAGGATTTATGCTCAACTGGGACGGGTGATTGATGACCGCCCCTAGGATTTGCGCTAACCAAGTAGGGGCGAC
>JAAYTH010000116.1 GCA_012523785.1 Bacillota bacterium
CATTACTTAGCTTTCTACCTTCCCCTCTTCTTTACTGGATTCATGAATAAGATGGGAATCACCAGTTCCTTAGTCTTTGCTAGTATTATCCTTATCGTGATTACACTAACAGCTAAATTACGGGAACACAGCTCCTTCTCCATATATCATTTGGTTGATGCCCTACTGCTTGTTCTAGTGCAAAATATTGAATATCTTGCCGGTAAGCAAATTCAAGGTAATTTGCAACACCGTTCGGTGGAGGAGTAAGATCACTCAGTAAAATATGCCTCTACTTAACCACACCTTCGATAAAGGGTGTGGTTTTTTGCTGTCGGCTTTCAAGGGTTATTGCTATTGGATAGCGAATATTATCAAGAAAGCGAAGGAGGTGCCCTAGAGTGGAATTACCCAAACATGCCCTGCTTGTGGAGGATGATCTAGATATAGCTGAATTAGTCCGAATCATCCTTCGGTCAGAATCTTTTACAGTGGATATAGCCCATAATGGCCAGGAGGGTTTAAAACTTGCCCGTACTAATAGCTACAACATCATAGTTCTTGATCTGATGCTCCCCAAAATAGACGGCTGGGAAGTATGTCGACGACTGCGCAACAATTCATCCACCCGCAGTATTCCCATTATAATGCTGACTGCCAAGGGGGAGGAGTCTGACAAGGTTTTGGGATTAGAGCTGGGAGCCGACGATTATATAACCAAACCCTTCCGCCCGCGGGAATTTCTGGCCCGGGTCAAGGCATTGCTGCGCCGTTCTCGTGATTATAACCAACCGCTGCAGGTGCTGGAATTTGGCCAGCTTAGTATTGATCCCCGGGGCTATAAGGTTAAGTGGCAAAAAACAGAAATAAACCTGACACCAAAAGAGTTTGAACTTTTGTTGGATCTGGCCCACAATGAGGGCCAAATCTTGGCCCGAGAACAATTATTGGAACGGGTCTGGGGCTATGATTATACGGGTGGTACCCGGACCATAGATGAACATGTAAAAAGAATACGGCAAAAGCTCCTGTTAGCAGACCCGGACAACACCTATATTCAGACTGTGTGGGGAGTCGGTTATAAATTTGAGGTGAAGGAAAATGTTCCGTAAATGGAAACCTGCTAGCCTTTTTGGGAAATTGCTTGCTGCCCACTTGGTGGTTATTGTAATTACCATGTTGGCCATCGGGTTTTTTCTCACCTACCTGGTGGAGAAATATTTTTTTAGTGCCCGGGAATATGAATTAGTGAGCAAAGCAGAGAATGTAGCCGGCATGTTGGCCGAGGAATTCCATAGGGGCAGCTTCGACGAAGTTGAGAAAATGGCCCAAACCTTGGCCTATTCCCTGGATATGAAGATAAGGGTATTTACACCAGATAAAGAAGAAATGGTTATTGCTTTGCCAGAGGACGATCCGGATGAAGATGAAGTAGGGCTTGAAAGCAGTGAAATCGATCAGGTTTTGGAAGGCAACACCATGTCCAAGAAAATGTACGGCCCGGGCATACAACAGCTGCTGGTAGCCATGCCGGTTATGCAAGAATCCCAGCATGAATTAATTAATAGTAATGGCACACCATCTAAGGTTATAGGTGTCATTACCGTCAGCGCACCCCTCACCGGAATCACGGCTACCATTGCTCAGATCAGCCGTCTCACCTTTTATTCTGGTATTTTAGCCACCATTGTAGCGGGTATTCTCGCCTTTTCCTTGGCTAAGAATATCTCCCTTCCCCTACAAGCCATGACTAAAGCAGCCCGGGAACTGGTAAAGGGTAATTTTAAAAGTCGAATCAAAGTGAATACCACAGGGGAGTTACAAGAGCTGGCCGCCACCTTCAATCAGGCTGTGGATGAAGTAGAAAGAACAGTGGCAGAACAAAAACGCCTGCAAGCCCTGCGGCAAAATTTAGTGGCCAATGTTTCCCACGAGTTTCGGGCTCCCTTGACTTCTATACAGGGATTTGCTGATGCTATGTTAGAAGGATTTGTTACCGAGGAGGAGCGGGAAAGATACCTTCAAGTGATTATAGATAATACACTGCATTTGAACCGTCTCGTCAATGATCTTTTGGACTTATCCAGCTTGGAAAGCGGCCATGTCCAGCTTACATGGGGCAGTATTTGCCCTAGGAAATTAGCTGCTAAGGCCCTGCATAGCATTGAATCCAAGGCCCAGGAAAAAAATATTGATTTGGAATATCACTTTAGTGAAGAATTGGCATTAGTTTGGGGGGATGAGAACAGGTTATATCAGGTATTGATCAACCTGCTGGAAAACGCCCTTACTTATACCCAACCTGGGGGGCAAATTTCACTGCTCATAAAAGAGAAAGACAATAAAATCATATTTACTGTCAAAGATGATGGGTGCGGAATTCCTCCTGCTGACCTTCCCCATATTTGGGATCGTTTCTACAAGGTCGACAAGGCCAGGAATCGGGCTCAAAAAGGAAAGGGGCTGGGTTTGGCCATCGCCCGGGAATTAGTTCACCTGCATCATGGCAGGGTAACTGCCAGCAGTACTCCCGGAAGGGGAAGCAGTTTTTCTGTTTTACTCCCGGCATTTTTCCCCCCAGAACAGAATATGAATTAGGAGGGAATTGTGGGGATAATTGTTAAAACCTTGCTAAAACCTTCTTAGTTAGGTAGTGGGGGGAGTATCTGCACCATGCAAAATTGGCATAATATGACAGGAGATGAAGTCAGCCGCTATTGGCAGTCAAGACCGCAACTTGGCTTAAGCCCGGCAATTGTTAAACAAAGACAAATCCAGTTTGGTTACAATAATCTTCAGCAAAGGAAAAAGATTTCCGCCCAAGCAATTTTAATTTCCCAGTTCAACGATTTTATGGTAATTGTATTATTGGCTGCTGCAATTCTATCCGGTTTTTTGGGTCAATGGGATGATGCTGTTACAATAATGACAATTGTAATTATCAATGCCCTCCTAGGATTTATACAAGAGTATAAAGTTGAACACTCTCTAGTGGCATTAAAACAGCTGAGTGCTCCCAGGGCTAAATGCAGACGACAGGGAAAACCAATAGACATTCCGGCAGCAGAATTGGTACCGGGTGACATCATCGAAATTGAACCGGGCGATCGGATACCAGCCGATGCCAGACTAGTAACAGTGTTTAATTTGGAATGTGATGAGGCTGCTTTAACGGGCGAGTCGGTACCCAGGAGCAAATATACTGAAACTATCGCAAGGGAAGATACACAACTTGGGGATAGGCGCAATATGGTCTATGCTGGTACAACGGTAACCCGGGGTAAGGGCTTGGCTATTGTGGTGGCTACGGGAATGAAAACCCAAATAGGGCAGATTGCCGGGATGTTGGGGGAAGTTGGG
>JAAYTH010000117.1 GCA_012523785.1 Bacillota bacterium
AATACGCTGATGGGAGCAATGGCAAATAACACTTCCCGGGCCACCGGCGGGACTGCCAAGATAAAAGGATGCCAAATGCCATTATTGACGGCGGCCGGAGGAGGTAAACTGCCCGTAAGGGTTGTTATACCTGATAGAATACCCATGGATAGGACCGCCAGCATGGGGCCTATGGATGCTAATCCCAGGAGGCCAAAACTGTCCTCCTCCGACTCCTTCCCCCCTTCCACCGATGCCACCCCCATGCCCAGGGCCAGAATAAAGGGCACCGTCATAGAACCGGTGGTAGCCCCCCCGGAATCAAAGGCAATACCCAAGAAGGGGCCCGGGGCAAATATATAAAGGGTAAAAACTATTGCATAGGCAACTGTGATTAACTTGGGCAGGGATATTCTAAAAACAATCCGCCCCAATCCAATGGCCACCATTAGGCCGATGCCAATGGAAACAACAATGACCAGCTCCCAAAAGGTAATGGCCCCCGCAGTAACCGCCGCCACCTGCCCCGCCAACACCAAAAGATCAGGTTCAGCCACATTAATTAAAAACCCCAGAAGCAAACCTGAGAACAGCAATAGAAATAGACTCCTCTGCCTGGTAATGGAGGAGCCCATATGCATGCCAATGGGCTGAATGGCCATATCAGCCCCAAACAAAAAAATTCCCAAGCCCAAGGTAATGGCAGCCGCCCCCAGCAAAAAGCGCAGGAAGAGCTCTGTACCAATGGGGGCGATGGTAAAGTTTAAAATAACAACTATTATCGTTATGGGAAGGACCGATGACACAGCCTCCCGTACCTTTTGCCACAATGCGTCCATATAATCAGCACCTTTTCGACATTTAGTAGAACTATTTTAGTAATGAGGGGGAAAAACAAAGATGTTTTGCACCGGCTCGGGGCCCGGGGAAAACCACTGCTTCTTATTATAGTTGATTTTGTGCTGAAAGGGAACCAAACATAATAAAGATTAAAAAGTTGTTGGCATCATCCCGGGTTCAAACGCTGGCATCAATATTATACCATCACCTATATATATGGATTTTTCCTATCCATAATCGGTATATTCTATAATTGGCTAGGAAATCCCTTTTTAATTTACTAAATGGCGTCAGGAAGGGTATTACATATTCGGCAATGCCCCCCGATGTCATACTTAACAGCATTGTTGAAATGATGAAATAAACTGTAAACCGTTATTTTAGAATAGCAATGCCCAAATAATGATCAAGCCATTAAAAAAAACCCCCGGAGGGGGGCCTTTTGATCAACCCTAGATGCACTTATTTTATCCCGGGAAAGGTCATAATTTGTTTAACCTGCCTTCGGCCAGCTTCCCACACAAAAAGATGGCCCGGATCATACTACCAGAGTGAGCCCTACCTTCCCAGGCCCGGCCAAAGGCAGTGCCGTGATCAACTGATGTCCTTATTATGGGCAGGCCGGCGGTGATGTTTACTCCCGTGTGAAAGCCCAGGAGCTTGATGGGGATGTGGCCTTGGTCGTGGTACATGGCGACGATTATATCATATTCCCCATTTTTCCCCTTTAAGAATACCGTATCCGGAGGAATGGGCCCCAAAACTTGGATTCCATCAGCCTTTGCACGCTCGACGGCCGGGATAATTTCCCGTTCTTCCTCATCCCCGAAGAGGCCCCCTTCCCCGGCATGGGGATTGAGTCCTGCGACGGCAATCCTGGGTTTTTGATAGCCTAGTTCCCGCAGGGTATTATGGGCGATTTTTATAACGGTATAAATCCGGTCCTTATTTAGGGTTTCAACTACTTCTTTTAAGGAAATGTGGGTTGTAACATGGATCACCTTCAACTGCTCATCATAAAGGAGCATGGCATAGTCTTTTGTCCCGGTATAGTGGGCGAGGATTTCCGTGTGCCCGGGATATAAATGCCCCGCTAAGTGTAGTGCCTCTTTATTAAGAGGAGCAGTTGCTATCCCGTCGATCTCTCCCGCCAGGGCCATTTCTATTCCTTTGGTTAAATATTTGAAGGCTGCGTCCCCAGCAATCGCCTGCACCTTGCCCGGTTGCAGGTCCCCTAGGTTGGCAAAGGGGATATCAATAACATCGATCCCTTTGCCAGCGGTGAATACACACTCATCCATATCTTTGATCTCCCTGAATTCCCCCACACTTATCCCCGCCCTCCGGGCGACCTTTTTGAGTATGGCGATATTGCCAATTATTACCTTGTTGATGTGGGCTATGGATTTATCTGTATAAGCCATAAGGGAAATCTCTGGCCCTATCCCCGCCGGATCTCCCATGGTAATACCCACAACAGGTTTATTAGTATCCATTTCAATGCCCCTTTAGGAACTCAATTATTTTAGCAATGGAATCCTCCGCACCAAAACCCCCGGCCTTTGTAACCACCCTAATGTCACCATATTCATCACTAATGAAGTGGCCCCAGGGTATGCCGGGCAAGACCTCGTCTCCTATTATTGTCCCGGCAGCATCCAAGGCCGCCGCTACTTTAATGGCGGTATCACCACCTGTCAGCATTAAACCTTTAACATTAATACTATCACATATGGCCTTTGTTACCTGCCCCAAAAACCCAGCTATCCTTTCACTAACTTCATACTTTCCTAAACCTATTTTTTCCCCCACTGCCCAGGCTTCGGCCACCGCCCCTTTGCTTTTGGCCGTTCTGATTATTATGCCTTTCTTATCCCCAGCCAATTCTAATACCCTTTTTGTTACCGCCTGCAGCTCCCCTTTATATTCGGCACCCAGAACCTTGCCAATGTCTAGATCAATTGACCTGGCCCAACCCTCCCTGATAGCATAATCCACCTGTTTTCTGGTGGTATCATTGACACTTCCGGCAATAATTATTGCCGGTCCCAGATTGCCTTTAGCCGTTGACATGCCCAAGGCTTCCGGTAAATGCTCTGCCAGACCGGCAGAACCCACCAGGACGGGTTTTTCCGCAAAACGGATGATGGTTTGGGCGATGGTTTGTAGATCCTCGTTGGTTTCGCTGTCAAATACTAGAAGTTCCCAACCTTCTCTTCTAAGGTTGGTAAGTTTGCTAGCCAGGTGTTCCTTCCCTTTTCTAATGGCAGACAAGGGGATAACAAGAGATTTTTTCTTTGTCTGAAGGGCGATTATGTCTGGTATATAGGAATGGCTAACAGGATTTTTCGGATCCTGGGCCATTTCCGTTTCGGCCACGGGTTTGCCGTAAATTAGCTGCTTACCCTTAAGGGTGGTCCTGCCGTGGGAGGGAAGGGCCGGGGCAATAAAGGCCCACTTTGCCCCCATGGCATCCATGGCAGCCGTGATCTCGGCCCCGATATTACCCCTAAAGGTGGAGTCAATTTTCTTATACAGATAATCAACACCATTATCCCGCAGTATCCCGGCCGAATCCCTTACCTTGACATAGGCTTCCTCGGCCCCATCATATCTACTCTCAGTATCCACAACCACAACCTTTAGTTCCTGCAGGGCGGTGGAGATTGTTTTTATATCCGTTACCACACCGGTTTTAAGGCCCTTTTTACTGAACTGTACTCCGGTATCATTGGCACCGGTAAAATCATCGGCTATTATGGCTAATTTTAGTTCCAAATTATTCAACTCCTAATTCAAAGACTTTTATTCTCTGTTACGGAATTTTTATTCTTTTGCTTCGTTATATAGGTGGTAAGCACAGGTGTTAATAATGCCGTTGTTATCACTGAGGCAGCGACCTGGGGAGTTGCTATTGGGGCCACGGCCTTTAGTGAACTATAAATTTTGCTTTCTTATTAGTTAGACCTATAAAACCGGCCCTAGTATCCTAGTTTACAACATAACATAGAATTTGCTGTTGGATTCCAGTCAACTTTAATCTCAGCAAATAATTATCCCGAGGGACATCACCCAGTAGAAAACCCGTATTTGACAATGTGGAATAAAGCCTCTTAAAACTAATAATGCCATAGTAGACGCCCTTATCCCCCACGGATCATCCATCCCATACCTTATATGGCCATAATATCATAAAAATATATGAGTGGCAGATTCCAGGGCCTAGAAATTATCATTGGTAGCCACAAAGGGTAAAAATTTCCTCTATTTTAGAGGATTTTTGTGCCTACTGATGAATTATCAACTATATGAAAAGAGGAATGATACTGATGTCTTTATATATAGATGATATATCCCCCGGTGTAACTACCCTGGGTCCAGGAAACCGCATTGGATTATGGCTGCAGGGGTGCACCCTGCGCTGTCCGGGCTGTATGAGCCCTGAACTGTTTGAGCGTAAGGAATCTTGCCGGCAAAAGGTAAGGGAAGTATTTCGGCAACTACTGGCCTATGCCCCTGATCATACAGGATTAACCATCAGTGGCGGGGAACCCTTTCAACAGGCCCCGGCCCTAAAAAAATTGCTCCTTCTAGTGCAGGAGTATACATCTTTAGACATTTTGATCTATTCCGGTTATACCCTGGCGGAATTGCAGAGAGGCCCCGCTGAGGTGGCAGCAGTGCTCCCCCTGGTGGATGTTTTAATTGCTGGCCGTTACCGACGTGACTTGCCCACTTCTAAGCCATGGCTGGGGTCAAGGAACCAAATATTGCACCTATTAAGTCGCCGGGCCCAAATGGATAAAAAATATAAAAATGCAATTCCGAGGGACCTTCCATCCCTAGAAGTCCGGGTGAAGGAAAATAACAAATTGGACCTTATCGGCATCCCCCGCCCCGGTGACAGGGCCCGGTTCAGGGATTTATTACTACAGCGAGGAATTGAATTGAAAAAATAGAATTTGAGCTAGCAGCAAAATATAATAGTGTGGAGGTTAAAATGAGTAAAGATTCCTATGCCCAATATCTGATAAGGGAAAAGGAAAGGAAGAGGCTGGAAAAGGAGAGATTGCAAAGGTTAGAGGAAGAACGCCGCCGTCAGGAAAAAATCCGGAAAAAGATGGTCCAGCTACGGCGACAAGAAGAAATAAGAAGGGAAAAGGAGAGACTGGCCGTAATAGACAGCCTGCGGGCCTTGGGGGCCTCTTTACAGCAGAAGAAGCCAGTAGTTTCAGAGCCTATCCCCCCAACCAGTGGCAGCAGAGATATAGCCAACCGAATGCGGGAAATGATGGGGGCCATTGATGTCCAGCTGCAGGCCCTTCAGAATGATTTTAGCCTTGTCTTTGCCTCCCAATTAGAGGAAATAACGCAAAGGGTAGCGGAAATAAAACAGGATAACTATGATCCCTTCTATTACCAAAGTCTGCAGTGGTTGCAAAGGGATTTGAGAAGGCTTGTGGTTACAGCACCCCGGGTAATGGAAGAACTGTATGAGGAAGCAGAGCTGGCCAAAAGGGAAATTGATGAATTGCTGGTCCAGCTGCAGCTGGTAAATACCAGGTCTATTTTGGAATCGCAAAGACAAAGATCAGCTGATCTCATTTCCAACTTAGAAAGCCTGCTCCGGGAAAATAATCCAAAGAAAATAATATCATGCCTCCCCCAAATACATAAGGACATCCAGGGCTTGTGGAGGGATTTCACCGCGGTGGAAGAAAGGGATCAAGTCCGCTCCTATGTCCTGCAAAATGTGCGGGAGGTACTGGAAGCAATGGGCTATCAGGCTCTAGATGGCGTAGATAGCGGTGAGGATACTCCCCAGCAAGGCCCTGCCCCCCTTTCTTTGCTTTTCCGTGCTCCGGAATCTGGGGCGGTTGAGCTGACCTGTGGCCTGGACAATTCCCTCCATGCCGAATTTGTCAACATAAAGGGGGCAGATGACACCCCCATAGAGCGACAAGGAGCCACCATGGACCAAAGGTACCGATGTGAAAAATGGTGTCAAGATTATGACCGCCTGCAGAATGAACTTGCCCAGCGGGATATCCTTCTCCAGGAGCATTGGCGAATTGCGCCCACGGAGGAGGGCTACCGGGAAGTCATTGTCCCGGAGGAATTCATCGAGGAAGACCGGGATGTGGTTCCCCCTCCCGCTACTAGTGAAGGAAGGGAGCAGTCCTGATGGTAAAAGATAATTATTCCCGGTGGCTGCAAGAATTCCAGCGCTATTTACCCCTAAAAAATCTCTTTTTGCTCCACGGCAATATTTATGACCTCCTTCCCTACCCCGTCCATGATGGTATTAGGATACACTGGAGGTATTTTCCCCTCAATCGCCTCCTCTACCATTTTTTCAAGGATCGGGGCTACCAGACAATCGTTTATTATGACCCGGTCAACGGACTAACCTTCCGCACAAAGGAAGAAAGGGAACTGTTCACCAAGATGCATAAGGGGGGGACCTCCCCCATCCGCGACTTCGACTCTGCCCTCAATGCTGTGCACCGGGCCCTGGGGAAAAACAATGCGCCCCTATCCTTTATAATCGATCATGCCTCCCGTTTAGTAACGGCACCCGGCCACCTCTCCCCCCGGGAAGGGCAACAGTTTGTCAGGCTCTTAAAATGTGTTAAAAAGGCCTCTGCGGAAACCATGGGCCGGGATTCCAACCATGTTTTGGTTTTAATCTGTGATGGGCTGACAGACCTACCCGCCTGGCTTTATCTCCGCAATCCCTTGGTCAAGACCCTGGAGATCAACCTGCCCGCAGAAGAGGAACGCCGTCGCTACTTTGAAATTGCCCTCCCGGGTTTTCATCAGGGTGATGAGGTCCAGGAAGAAAAGGATATCATCATTGATACCCTGGTGGACATCTCCCGGGGTCTGACCAATTATGAACTGGAATGCCTGCGCCTGGTCTCCCTGACAGAGGGTATCCCCATTGATAAACCCAAGAGCATCGTCGAACATTATAAGTTTGGTGTGGTGGAAAGCGCCTGGGATCTTTTACAGCAGAGAAAGGGCCGGGAAAGGCTGGGCCGGGCCGATGAAATCCTCCGCAGGAGGGTCAAGGGCCAGGAGGCAGCCATTGCCGCTGTGGTGGACATTATCAAGCGGGCCGCCACCGGCCTTTCCGGAATCCACCATTCGGCGGCGGCCCATAAACCCAAGGGAATCCTATTTTTTGCCGGCCCCACCGGGGTGGGTAAGACGGAAATGGCCCGCTCCCTGGCAGAACTCCTCTTTGGGGATGAAAATGCCTGCATCCGCTTTGATATGAGTGAATATGCCCAGGAACATTCGGACCAAAGGCTTTTGGGGGCACCCCCCGGTTATATTGGCTACGAAAAGGGTGGGCAATTAACCAACAAAATTAAAGAAACCCCCTTTGCCGTGCTGCTTTTTGACGAAATTGAAAAGGCCCATCCGAAAATTATGGATAAGTTCCTACAAATTTTAGAAGATGGGCGCATGACCGATGGGAAGGGGGAAACGGTGTATTTTTCCGAGACGGTCATCATTTTTACCAGCAACATCGGTGCCTACACAGATGTCCCCCTGGGTGACGGAACCACCATCCGGCGACCCAACATCCTGCCCTACGCCTGGCGCTGCCAAGAATGTGGCCGCCTTTACCTAAGGGAAGCGCAACCGGCGGTATGCAGCTGTGGAAGGGGGGATTTTGTCCATGGGGAAACCCCCTATGAGGAAGTGCAAAAAAGGATTATGCAGGCCATTGAGGAACACTTTAAACTAACCCTGGGCCGGCCCGAAATCTACAACCGCATTGGCAATAATTTTGTAGTTTTCGATTATATCAGGCCGCCAGTGGTTCGGGAAATTATTGAAAAGATCTTGGGCAACATGGTCAGAGAACTGCGGGACAAGCTGCAGTTGGAACTGGAATTCGCCCCTCCAGTATATGATTTCCTTCAAGGGAGGGCTGTAAGCAATATTGAACAGGGCGGTCGGGGCATTGGAAATTACATAGAAACTGCCCTGGTAAACCCCCTGGCCAGGCTCATCTTTGATGAGGATATTAAGGGTGGTAGCCTCTTGATTAAGGATATAAGGAAAGGGCGACAAAATGAACAGCCTACCTATGAGTTGGATTTTGCCACCAAAGCATAACTTCCCTTGGTCGGCGAAGTCCCTTCCCTGGGGGAGGAAGGCCCTTAACCGGGGGCCAATATTTCGCCCTAATTTTACTTCCCTTTGGGGTGGAGGTGCTAATATTTGTCATGGGTACTAAGAAGGGAAAGATATGCCCTCAGTGCGGGGCAAGCAATAATGAATATGCCATCTACTGTACCAACCCCCGTTGTAGGGGAACATTAATGAATGTGGATCCCGTGGAAGTGGAGGATGCCCCCCCGCCACCGGCATGGAATAAAGGACCGGAAGGCGAGAAAAAGGCTGGGGGGAAGGTCGGGGAGAATTTTACCAGTAGACCCCTAATTAGGCCAACGGAGGTGCTGACCACAAGACCGGCCCGTCTGGAATATATCGGAAGTCCGGCCTACGAATTTAAGGTGCAGGATGGTGATACCGTGGGCCGGGCTGGAGATGTAAATGTAAGCGCCTTGGAGCGAAGCCGCTACATTTCCGGCCAACATGCCAGTTTTCATCTTAACCGCGGTGTCTGGTATCTTAAATCCCTTTCCCAAACCAATAAAACTTACCTCAATGGGGAAGAGGTCCCCAGGGGAAGCAGTAGGGAACTGGCCGATGGGGATGTAATTACCATGGCAAACACAAATTTTACCTTTAGGGTGAGCCATTGATGGGTCAGATTCATGTCTATGCCATAAG
>JAAYTH010000118.1 GCA_012523785.1 Bacillota bacterium
GGGAATTGGCCCATCAGCTTTCCAGCCATGCTGGCGTGGGGGAAGTAAGAATTGAAAAGGAGGAGGCATAAGGGAATGGCTAACATTAAAAAGTTGACGGATATCTCCCGTTATGAACAGATTGCCGTTGATTTGGCCCTGCGGATTATGCGGGATGAATATGAAATTGGAGAAAGGATTTCCGGACGTTCTACCCTGGCCGGGCGCTATAAGGTGTCTCCAGAAACTGTCCGGCGAGCCGTAGCCTTGTTGGAAGATGCTGAAGTAGTAGAGACCCACCCCGGGGTGGGGATCATTATCAAATCCAAGCGGGCGGCGGAGGATTATTTTCAGGCCTTCCAGGGGGAAAAGGCCTTGGCCAATTTGCAAGAGAGACTGACGGACCTCATGGAGGAAAAACAAAAGCTGGATCACGAGGTGGAACAAACGGTCCAGCAGATGGTCACCTATCTATGGGGAATGATCAACAACCTCCAGTACTTGGAGAGGTTTGAAATCCCGGCGGGTTCCTGGATGTTGGGGAAGGATTTGGCCAGTACTGATCTCCGTTCCCGCACCGGAGCTACGGTGGTTAGCATCGAACGGGATGGGGAAGAGATCTTCTCCCCCTCCTCGGAAATGAAGTTTAGGGTGGGGGATAGGTTGGCCGTGGTGGGTACCATAGCGGCCAAGGATAAGGTCAAAGAACTGGTGGCCGGCAAGGTGGGGGATTAACCCCCTGTTTTTTTGTGTATTTGTTTCTGGTCCTTATAATATGAATAATTTGGTTCCAAAAGGTAATAATATCTAAGTGGTTGGGCCTATAAAGTAAATACTGCCAAATCAGGGGTAATAAGGAGAGATAATGCTCTTGGGCGGCATAAATGGTAATAATCACCCCCTGTCGCTTTTTACAATAGTTGCCCTGAACCCTTTCCTTTACTATTATATATATTAGGAATTAGCACTCACCACCGGAGAGTGCTAACAATAAATTAGATACCAAAGGAGGTTAAATGATGAAGGTACAACCTATCGGAGATCGGGTACTGGTTAAGCCAGTAGCAGAAGAAAAGAAAACAAAAGGCGGAATTGTTCTCCCGGACACTGCTAAGGAAAAACCCCAAGAGGGGGAAGTTGTCGCTGTGGGCAGCGGGAAACTCTTGGATAATGGTGAAAAGATTCCCCTAGAAGTTAAAGCCGGTGACAAGATTATTTATTCCAAATTTGCTGGTACAGAGATCAAGCTGGAAGATGTGGAACACCTAATTTTGAATGAACGGGATATCCTGGCCATTATTAAGTAACCGATAGCAAATAAGGAGGTATTACATATGGCTAAGCAACTTTTGTACCATGAAGAGGCCCGGCGCGCCTTGGAAAAGGGTGTAGAAAGTTTGGCCTCGGCAGTCAGAATTACCATTGGCCCTAAGGGCCGGAATGTCGTTTTGGACAAAAAATTCGGTTCCCCCACCATTACCAATGACGGGGTAACCATTGCCCGGGAAATAGAATTGGAAGACCCCTTTGAAAATATGGGTGCCCAGCTGGTCAAGGAAGTAGCTACCAAGACCAACGATGTGGCTGGAGACGGAACCACCACTGCTACCCTATTGGCAGATGCCATTATCAAAGAAGGCCTTAAAAATGTCACCGCCGGTGCCAATCCCATGTTTATTCGGAGCGGTATTGAGAAGGCTGTAGAAATTGCTGTGGAAGGTATTAAGAAAAACAGTAAAACCGTCGAGACCCGGGAAGCCATCGCCCAAGTGGCGGCAATTTCCGCTGACAGTGAAGAAATTGGGGAATTAATTGCCGATTCCATGGAAAAGGTGGGCAAAGATGGTGTTATCACCGTAGAAGAATCCAGGGGTATCGGGACTACCCTGGATGTGGTGGAAGGTATGCAGTTTGATCGGGGCTATATTTCCCCTTATATGGTGACAGATACAGATAAAATGGTGGCCACCCTTTCTGATCCTTACATTCTGATTACAGACCGCAAAATCACGGCTATAAATGATCTTCTCCCCATCTTGGAAAAGGTTGTACAAACTGGCAATCCCCTCCTTATCATCGCTGAAGATATGGAAGGAGAAGCCATGGCGACGGTGGTTGTAAACAAATTGCGGGGAACCTTCACCGCCGTAGCCGTCAAGGCCCCCGGGTTTGGTGACCGCCGCAAGGCTATGCTTCAGGATATTGCTATCCTCACCGGGGGAACGGTTATCTCGGAAGAAGTGGGCCTGAAACTGGAAGCAGCCGAGGTAGATATGTTGGGTCAGGCTCGCCAAGTGCAGGTAACTAAGGAAGAAACCATTATTGTCGATGGCCGTGGTGATACGGAACAGGTTAAGGCCCGCATCGGCCAAATTCGGGCCGAAATTGAGGAAACCACTTCTGATTTTGATCGGGAAAAACTGCAAGAGCGTCTAGCCAAATTGGCTGGCGGTGTGGCTGTCATTGAAGTAGGGGCTGCCACGGAGACGGAATTGAAGGAAAAGAAACATCGCATCGAAGATGCCCTGGCTGCAACCCGGGCTGCTGTCGAAGAAGGAATTATCGCCGGTGGTGGGGCCGCCCTCATTGATGTACTGCCCGCCCTGGCGGAAATGGAAGTAGAGGGTGACGAGCAGATCGGTGTAAATATCGTCCGCCGGGCCCTGGAAGAGCCCATCCGGCAGATTGCCGCCAACGCCGGAGCCGAAGGTTCTGTAATTGTTGAACATGTCAAGGGAGAGCCGGTCAATGTGGGCTACAATGTTTTGACTGGCAAATATGAAGATATGTTTGCTGCCGGTATAGTAGACCCGGTGAAGGTAACCCGGTCGGCACTACAAAACGCCGCCAGCATTGCTGCCATGTTGTTGACGACCGAAGCGGTTCTTACGGACCTGCCGGAGGAAAATGACGCAGCAGCCATGCCGCCCACTCCTCCCATGATGTAAGATAGAAACGGGAACAAAAAACAAGGTGCCGGATTGACGGCACCTTGTTTTTTTGTGCCCGATATTAATTTTAGGGTAGGTGTTTGCTGGGGCACTTTGGGGGGATGGGCTAGTGGCCCCTTCCTTGACAGTTAAAGGGGCTTTGGCTATATTTAATTAACAGCTGTTATTTTATGCTAATGTCATCCTTGAGGGGAGCGATGGATCTTGGCAATAGAAACCGTGAAGAGTCTTTGGCTATTGTCTTCCCAAGGCTATGCCTCGGCCAGGCAGAATGGCAATTAGGATAGTCCGCAGTGGCAGTGTGTGGGGAAGGCTGATAACATATGCTTGGCAAGTGTGGCTGGCTAGCTGCTAGTCCGGAATGAAAGGTTTTTCAGTTATTATACCAAGGAGGGATTTGATGTCAGATAAAGGGGAGAAGTGTCGGGACGGCTGGGATTCTGCTGCCTTTATTACCAAAGAGGTGGCGGATATCAGGGCCCAGGTCGGGACAGGACAGCTGATATGTGGCCTGAGTGGCGGTGTCGATTCCTCCGTCGCGGCGGCCCTGGTGCAGCGGGCCGTAGGGGAACAATTGACCTGTGTCTTTGTTGATAATGGCCTTTTGCGTAAAGGGGAGGCGGAATATGTACGGGACACCCTGGCTGGCAAATTGGGCCTGAAGCTGGTGGGTGTGGAGGCCCAGGAACGGTTTTTACAAGGTCTGGCCGGGGTCACCGATCCGGAGCTAAAGCGAAAAATAATCGGTACGGAGTTTATCCACATTTTTGAAGAGGAAGCGGCTAAATTGGGACACTGGGACTATCTGGTTCAAGGGACTATTTATCCCGACATTATAGAAAGTGGGTCCGGCCCCGGCGCCTGCTTGGTCAAATCCCATCACAATGTGGGGGGGCTGCCGGAAAACATGAAGCTGAAATTGATAGAACCCCTACGGAAACTTTATAAAGATGAAGTCCGACAGGTGGGGGCTGAACTTGGCTTGCCCGATGAACTCCTCTGGAGGCACCCCTTTCCCGGCCCGGGTTTGGCTGTACGCATTGTGGGGGAGGTTACTAAAGAACGCCTGGCCCTCCTGCGGGAGGCCGATGCCATTGTGGTAGATGAAATAAAAAAAGCCGGGTTTTACCGAAAAACATGGCAGGCCTTTGCTGTATTACCAGGGTTGCGCAGTGTCGGGGTAAGGGAAGAAGGGCGTACCTACACGCACACCATTGGTCTTCGGGTGGTAACTAGCCGTGACGCTATGAAGGCCGATTGGGCCCGCCTGCCCCACGACCTATTGGCTACCATCTCCAGCCGTATCACGGGGGAAGTTCCTAATGTGAACCGGGTTGTCTATGATATTACCTCTAAACCACCGGCCACTATTGAGTGGGAGTAGGGGTGACATACAGTGAGATGATGCATCTTGGTTTTTCCATTCGGATGGAGGACATGCTGTGCTATAAGGCTGCCAACAAATTAATCGGAACTTTCTACACTTTAAGAGGGATATCCCTTACCATGGAGAATCAGGGAAGTATGGTATCAATGGCAACACTACTGCAGGGTAATTTGCTGGCCCAAGGATATCATTACTAGAATGGCAAAGGAGGAATAACTATGTTTTCTGGAATCTTTGCTCCCATCGCCACCCCCTTTGTTGATAACCAAATAGCATATGATAAACTGGGGGAAAATATGGAAAAATGGGCTGCCTCTGGTCTGGCGGGCCTGGTAGTCCTGGGTTCCAATGGGGAATTTAAGCTCTTATCTAGAAAAGAAAAGGAAGAGCTCATGACCTTTGTCTGTCGCCATATTCCAAGGGGAATGAAGGTAATGGCCGGTACGGGCTGTGAATCTACAGATGATACCATTGCCCTTTCCCACCGGGCGGCGGAATTGGGTGTAGATGCTGTTTTGGTAGTAACACCCAATTATTATAAAGCCTGTTATACCCCGGCGGCCCTAAAGCAGTACTATACCGAGTTGGCCGATGCCGTTTCTGTTCCGGTAATGCTCTACAATATGCCGGGAAATACCGGCATCAATATGGACAGCAAACTCATGTCCCTTTTATCGACCCATCCCAATATCGTTGGGGTGAAGGACAGCTCCGGCAATATTGTCCAGATAGCAGAAACCATTGCCACTAGTCCCGATGATTTCGCTGTTTTTGCCGGTTCAGCCAGCTTTCTCCTCCCCTCCCTAAGCCTGGGGGCCGTGGGAGCGACGGCAGCACTGGCCAATGTTCTGCCCGAGGAATGTGTTGCCATCTACAATCATTTTAAGGCCGGGCGCCTGGAGGAGGCCCGCCGGCTGCAGCTAGGGATTTTGGAAATTAACCGGGCCGTGACGGCCCGCTGGGGGCCCGCTGGCCTCAAAACCGCCATGGACCTGGTTGGATACTACGGCGGCCCACCCCGGCGTCCTATTCTTCCCCTTACTGGGGAGGAGCGGGAGGAACTAAGGGGTATTCTGGAAAGGGGTGGGTTTTTATCCCACTAAAATGGGTGGCATTAGGTTTCGCCTTTCAACCCCCGGAACGGGCCCGCCCCCTGTTAGTATTTGGGGCCGTAGGATGGTGCCACTCCGCCTGCCCGGAACCAAGCAAAGGATCCTATTCTTTGGGTTTGTAAAGATCCTTCGGGCAATACCCTCTGGATGACAGCTAGGAAAATTCACGGGAGGGGGATTTTTCATATCGTTCTGGGGGTACCGCCGAATAGTAACAAGTGATCTTATGTTGTTACCGTTACCAGTCAAAATAAAAGGTAAAAGGGGAAGGCCCAAGCAGGGTAAAGCAAGAAATATGCTCAATCGTTTGCAAAACTATCAACGAGAAGTCTTAGCCTTTATGTACGGTTTTCGAATTCCCTTTGACAATAATCAAGCGGAGAGAGATATACGTATGATGAAGGTAAAACAGAAGATCCCCGGTGTTTTCCGCAGTGATCTGGGTGCTAAAATGTTTTGCCGTATCCGTGGTTATATTTCTACGGCAAGGAAAAATTCTGTTCCTGTGCTTACTGCAATTTTGTCTGCGCTGGAGGGAAAACCGTTTGTTCCTGAGTTATAGTTGTGATTCTTTGTATGGGGGACTGAGTAGTTACGATAAACACATGTCGGCATTTCTATAAATGCTAACAACAATGGAATAACGAAAGGCTCCCTTATAGGCAAAAATAAACTACAAGGTGGGATTATATTTGAAAAAAACACAGCACAAAATAATTAACGCCGATGCCAGTAACATGGATGCTATCCCGGATGAATCAGTTAATTTAATAGTAACTTCACCACCCTATCCCATGATTGAAATGTGGGATGGGGTCTTCTCAGAACAAAGCGAAAGGGTCAAAACTGCTTTAGGCAATAAGGATGCCCAAGGAATGTTTGCTGGAATGCATGCAGTGTTGGACAAGGTATGGGATGAGTGTGATAGGGTTCTGGCAAATAACGGTTTTGCCTGCATTAACATCGGGGATGCAACGCGGACGATAGATGGTAAGTTCCAATTATTTTCCAATCATTCTAGAATAATAAATTACTTTGCTAGCAAGGGGTATTCGGTTTTGCCTGATATTATTTGGCGCAAAAAATCAAATTCCCCCACCAAGTTCATGGGTTCGGGAATGCTGCCAGCGGGTGCTTATGTAACATACGAACATGAATATATTTTAATTTTCAGGAAGGGCAATAAGCGGAGGTTTAGCAACAGTGAAAGAAGGTTAAGACAGGAAAGCGCCTACTTTTGGGAAGAGCGGAATGTCTGGTTTTCCGACCTGTGGGAACTTATAGGTGTTGCCCAGGAGATTAAAAAGAAAAGTGTTAGGGAAAGAAGCGCGGCCTATCCCCTTGAGCTGGCCTACAGGTTGATCAATATGTACTCCATTAAAGGAGATATGGTTTTGGACCCCTTCCTGGGGACTGGGACAACAACCTTGGCAAGTATTGCAGCGGAAAGAAACAGCATTGGCATTGAGCTTGATCCATCGTTGCTAGAAGTGAGCAGGGAAAGGATACTAAAGGGCAAGGATGAACTAAACAATCGTATAAATAAAAGAATTGATGACCATTTGGGATTCATCGCCTCCCTATCGGGGGAAAAACTTGCCAGGTGCTATGATGCTAATTTTCATAGCTTTAAGGTGAAGACCAGGCAGGAGAAAAATATGATTATAAGAAGTGTTAGGGATATTCACCGTTTTGCTAAAGGACACTACCTTTGTGAATACAGTGACATAGAATAGGTATATTGCTGCCCTATCTCTACTTTAGGGGGGATTATACATTGGCTGCCAAACATGGAATATGCCAAGATGAAAATCGTCCAAATTGTGAATTACTTCCCCAGACATATGGAATAGGCGGCTGCATTGATGTGGAAACAACGGGCGTGTCTCCCCGTTATAACGAAGTTATAGAATTTGCCCTAATTCTTTTTTCCTATCATCGCCCAACGGGTGAAATTATCGCTGTGCTGGATCAATACAGCGGCTTGCGGGAGCCGGGGTGTGCTATTAGTCGGGGGGCCGCCGGAGTACACGGGCTGAC
>JAAYTH010000119.1 GCA_012523785.1 Bacillota bacterium
AGATGGTAATGCCCGGGGATAACATTACCATGGAAATAAATCTCATCACCCCCATCGCCATCGAGGAGGGCCTGCGCTTTGCCATTCGGGAAGGTGGCCGCACCGTGGGGGCCGGGGTAGTATCGGATATCATTGCCTAGACCCACCGGGGCAGTCCTTGGGGCTGCCCCTTTTTCATTGTGCGCCCATCCGCTCCAGAAGAAGGTCCAACTTTGTCTCCAGCAACACAAATGCTTCCCGGGTGGCCAGACCATAGGATGCTCCCTGTGCCATCAAACCTTGGGCCTCCAGGTAGTGGCCTTCGACAAAACGGGCCAAGGCCAACCGTTTTTTTAAGATGGTGACCCGGTTGAGGCTAAGGAGAATAGCACCATTGCGCAGCAGCACCCGACTGCGGTAATCCCCCTTGCTATAGCCTTCAACTCCCACTACCTGTCGATAAGATACATACCCCAGGGTAAAATCGCCGGGGCAGCGGGGCCGGCGCATCTTGGTGGGGCACAGGATCAATTTAGCCGATAAGGGCAGGGGAATGGCATTTGCCTGCCCCAATAATTTCCGGTAATATTGCCGGGCCGCCACCAGATCCACAGCATAGACCCGGGCCAGGGCCTGCCGCACCGATCTTATCCTCCGCCGGTCATGGAGGACATCACCGTTGATCAAAATTACATCTGTACCATCACCGGCAGCTGTATACACCGGCCGCAGGGCGGCAATCATCTGCTTATATTCTGCCAGCTGTACCTTCATGGAGGATCCTCCTCTACTAATATTTTACTAGCGGCCCCGGGTGGGTATCTATACCATATTATAAACCCGAACATATGTTCGGTCAAGTAATTTTCTTTTTGTTCTACCCGACCCCGACCTTGTATATAATATAGTGGATAAACCTGGAAGGGGAGTGAGGCCTATCACTAGGGGGGAAAGGTCCAAGGAATTGGAGCGGCGGGACTGGGAAGTGAAACAGGAAACACGGCGGGGACGGCGTCGGGCCTGGTTGGAACTGGCAAAGAGCCTGCTGCTGTTGGCGGTTCTTCTCTTTCTTTACTATTTATTACGGCCCTTGTATTTTTCCTAGGGCCGCCCGGCTGCCCAGCGGCTTTTCTCATCTAATTGACAAGGGGAGAAGCCCTGTGATATCATGGCAGTGATCAAAAGTCTATAAAAATTCAATCTCTTATCAAGAGTGATGGAGGGACAGGCCCGATGAAATCCGGCAACCCTTTGGGGAGGGACGGGAGCCCTTTGGACCCCAAAATGGTGCCAATTCCTGCAGATTCAATTCTGGAAGATGAGAGTCCTTTAATTTACCTCTTCAGAATTGAAGGGGTTCTTTGTCTTTTAAAAGGGGGAACTGCCAATTGGAAAAAAGATATCTATTCACCTCAGAATCAGTTACCGAAGGCCATCCAGATAAAATGGCAGACCAGATTTCCGATGCCATCCTGGACGCTATTCTGGCCCAAGATCCGGCGGCCCGGGTAGCCTGTGAGGTCATCATAACCACCGGGCTAGTACTGGTAGTGGGGGAGATCACCACCGAATGTTATGTGGATATCCCCCAGATTGTCCGCCAGACGGTTAAAGACATCGGCTACACCCGGGCCAAATACGGCTTCGATGGGGATACCTGTGCCGTCCTCACCGCCATCGACGAACAATCCCCCGACATTGCCCTGGGTCTTGAACAGGCCCCAGGAAGAAGGGCCCCTGATGCCGATCCCATAGATTTCACCGGGGCCGGGGATCAGGGGATGATGTTCGGGTTTGCCTGTGATGAAACCCCAGAGCTGATGCCCCTACCCATTACCTTGGCCCATAAACTCTGCCGCCGCCTGGCCCAGGTCCGCAAAGGGGGGGAGCTGGCCTACCTGCGCCCCGATGGCA
>JAAYTH010000120.1 GCA_012523785.1 Bacillota bacterium
ATTATGTCAAATAAATATTAACACAGAAATTAGGCTATTGCAAGTAAGCCTTTGCTGCCTTTTTAGAAAATTAACCCTGATAATTTTCCGCTATAAATCTCCGCCGCACCCCCTCATAAAGGAGAATCCCCGCCGCCAGGGCGGCATTGAGGGATTCTACACCCGGTGATAGGGGGATTTTTACCCGCGCATCGGCCAGATCCAATAGTTCCCGGGCTACACCCCAGGCTTCATTTCCCACTATCAGTGCCCCCGGTGAGGAAAAATCGGCCTCCCAATAGGTCACCTCTCCGTCCGCATCGGCCGCCAAAGTTCGATAGCCAATTTTCTTTAATTCCGCTACCAGAGCCGGCAAGTTGCAATCAAGCTGGAGGGGAAAACGGAATATAGACCCCATACTGGCCCGCAGGGCCTTGGCATTATAAGGATCAACGGTTCCCACTGACAAAAAGGCACCAGCGGAGCCGGCCGCCTCCGCGGTCCGCAGCATGGTACCAAGGTTACCCGGATCCCGGACCCGATCAACAAGCAAAAGAAGCCCCGGCCCCGTCAGGAGGTCATTCCTTTCCCAAAGGGGGATGGGGGCTATGCCAATGATTCCCTGGGGGGAATCAGTATCAGCCAAGGAGGTTAGCACCCCCTCGGGCACTAGAAGGCACTCACTTCCCCGGCGGCGGCATTCCTTGACCAGATTTTGGCCCCGGGCCTTAGTCAGCAACCTTTTGGTAAAAAAGATGGTTTCAATGCTGTTTTCAGATTCCACAGCCTCTTCCAGAAGGCGGACCCCTTCCACCAAGAACTTGCCTTCTTTTTTCCGTTGCCTAGACCGATGGAGGGTGCGGGCATATTTTAACCGGGGGTTGGTGCGGGAGGTAATTTTCTTCATAATAACACCCCACTTTACAAACCTAGCAGTCACTTTATGTCATCTTCATCCTGACCATAACCTTGCTCCCGTAGGAAATGATAGACCGCTTCCGCCACTCCCCTATTCATCCCCGGGACGGCGGTCAATTCCCCCACTGATGCCGTGGAAATCTTACCCAGAGAACCAAAATGGGTGAGAAGAGCCCGCTTACGGCGGGGACCAATGCCCGGGACCTCATCCAGAAGGGAGCGGGAGAGCTGTTTTCTACGCAGGCTGCGGTGATATTCCAGGGCAAACCGGTGGGCCTCATCCCGAAGGCGCTGCAGCAGGAAAAGGGCTTCAGAATCCCGGGGGAGAATGAGGGGTTCCTCCTGCCCGGGAGTAAATAGGTGTTCCTTCTTTTCCGCCAGCCCCAAGACGGGGATATCTTCAAAACCTACCCGGCGCAGGGCTTCCCCGGCTGCCCTCACCTGTCCTTTGCCGCCGTCGACAATGATAAGGTCGGGGATTTTATCAAATCCCCCCCCTTTGTCATCCCGGGGAGTATCCAAGGTGCGGCGGAAACGACGGTAGAGCACCTCTTGAAGCATAGCATAGTCATCGGGCCCGATGACGGTTTTGATGCGAAAACGCCGGTATTCTTCTTTATCCGGCTGGCCCCGGGTAAAGACGACCATGGAACCCACCGCCAGGGTTCCCCGGATGTTGGAGATATCATAGCCCTCAATCCGTTCCGGAGGCAAGGATAGGGACAAGTTTTCTGCTAACTCCTCCAAGGCCGCCACTGTCTTTTCCTTCTCCTCCCGCCTAGTGGCCTGTTTTTCCTGAAGGAGCAGGTGGGCATTTTTTTCCACCATCTGGGTTAAACGGGCTTTTTCCCCCCGCTGGGGAACCCGTAAGTACACCCGCCGGCCCCTTTTTCCCGTCAGCCATTCTTCAATAATTTCAAGCTCGGCCGTTTCTTCTGCCAAAAGTATTTCCCGGGGGATAAAGGGCACCCCCTCATAGTAGCGTTTGAGAAAGGCCGCCATTATTTCTGGCTTAGCCAGTCCTTCCGTACCTTCTAAAATGTAGTGTTCCCGCCCCACCACCTTGCCTTCGCGGACAAAAAAGACTTGGAAACAGGCCTCATTCCCATTGGGGGCAAAGGCTATAATGTCCTGATCCTTTAGGGCTGGGGAAACCATTTTTTGCCGCTGCAATACCTGTTTAATCGCCTGGATTTGATCCCTAAACACCGCCGCCTGCTCGTAGTCCAAGGCTAAGGCTGCCTTATCCATCTTTTCCTGCAGCCGGCGGACAAGGGCCTCTTGCCGTCCTTCTAAGAATAAACACACCTCTTTTACAACCTCCCCGTAGGCCTCCGGGGTAATATAGCCCATACAGGGAGCATCACAACGTTGGATATGATAGTTAAGGCAGGGGCGCTGCCGGTTGAAAAGTTCCCTATTTTTACAGGTACGCAGGCGAAAGATTTTCCTTAGCAGCTGCACCGTTTCCTGCAGGGCCCCGGCACTGGTAAAGGGGCCAAAGTATTTGGCCCCATCCCGCACTAGGGAACGGGTTATTATTAGGCGGGGGAACTTATCCTGAAGGGTAACCTTTAGGTAGGGGTAACTTTTATCGTCCTTGAGGTTCACATTATAGCGGGGGCGGTATTTTTTGATAAGGTTACATTCCAAGATCAAGGCTTCAACCTCAGAGTCTGTAACTATATACTCCAGATCCGCCACCTTGCCCACTAGAATTTTCACCTTAGGGCTTTGGCTACCACCCTTCTGAAAGTAGGATCTGACCCGCTGCTTTAGAGACAGAGCCTTCCCCACATAAATAACCTTGCCCCCCTGGTCCCGCATGAGGTAGACCCCGGGCTTTTCCGGTAGATGATCTAGTTTTTCCAGGATTTTTGGTTCCACCATGGCAATCACCTTTCCGAATATGGTGCGTGGGATGGCACAGGGGCCGTCCCCTACGGTTTTGGGCTTAGTGGTCAAATGTCTAAAATTTCCGCCAGGTACTTGCCGGTATGGGAACCCGGCACTTGGGCCACTTCCTCCGGGGTTCCACGGGCCACAATCCGCCCACCCCCATCTCCCCCCTCGGGCCCCAGATCAATGATATAATCAGCCATTTTAATTACATCCAGGTTATGTTCGATGACAACCACTGTATCACCGGCCTCGACCAGGCGTCCCAAAACTTCCAATAGGCGGGAAATATCAGCAAAATGAAGTCCTGTAGTGGGTTCATCCAGCAGGTACAAAGTTTTTCCATTGCTGCGACGAGAAAGTTCGGTGGCTAATTTCACCCGCTGGGCCTCACCTCCGGATAGGGTGGTGGCCGGCTGTCCCAGGCGAATATAACCCAGGC
>JAAYTH010000121.1 GCA_012523785.1 Bacillota bacterium
CAGCATGTCAATAAGACGGATTCGGCGGTGCGCATTACTCACCTGCCCACGGGGATTGTGGTGACCTGCCAGGGGGAGCGCTCCCAACATTCCAACCGCTTGACGGCCATGAAGATCCTTTTGGCCAGGCTGTGGGAGCGGAAACAGCAGGCCCGGGAAGAGAAGTTGGATGAACTGCGGGGGGAACAGCGGGAGATCGCCTGGGGAAATCAGATACGCTCCTATGTGTTCCATCCTTATAAGTTGGTGAAGGATCATCGTACCGAGGTGGAGGTGGGCAATGCCGAGGGGGTAATGGATGGGAATTTGGATCCTTTTATATATGCTTATTTGCGTTGGAAAGTGAAGTAGGAACGGGCGGTCAATGACCGCCCCTACGGGAAAGGCGGCTGTCCCCACGGTAAAAGGTATGACCCGAACTTCGGGAGGCCCGGAGGGGTGAGGACACCGTTCCCTAGGATTTGTTGGAAATGCCGCAAAAAATTGTAGGGAACGACGCCCCCGTCGTTCCGGTATTCGGAACGGGCGGTCAATGACCGCCCCTACGGGAAAGGCGGCTATCCCTACGGTAAAAGGTAGGGGCGACCATCGGTCGCCCGTGCGGGAAGGTGGCTTTCTTTGCAATTCTGTGACAACGGGTGCTCAATACGAGGAGGGAAATAATGATGTTATCAAAAGGGCGGGTTATGTCCATAGTATTGGCGGCGCTGCTGATGGGTTTGTTGCTCCGGGGTGCGGTCTTGGCCCAGGGTTCGACACCTGGCTCGGAGGATGATCCCCTGGTGGGTAAGAGTTATGTGGATAAGTACATAAAATTAGAAGTGGTGGAAATGGGCCCGGGGCAGTGTTTGCTTGCCGATGGGGGGGCGGAAATAATTCTCCGGGGGGGCCAGGGAAGGGCTATTACCAGCCCCCTGGGGGGATTGGCCGATGTGACCCAGGGTCGGGATGTGGGTTCCGGAGAATCCATTGCCGCTAACCATCTACTCCTGGTGCCCCGCAGCGATGGGCGGGGGATCAGGGCGGTTACTGATGTTATCCTCCTGGTGAGGGGAAGATACTGGCTAGAATAGGGTATAATAGGATGCTGGAAATATTGGGGATAATTGTGGGCAAGCAGGAATAAGGCCTGTTCCCAGCGAATGTAGCATGGTCAACCTGGCCGGAGGTGTTAAAGCTATGAAGGTACTACATGTGACCAGTGGTGGCGATACCGGGGGTGGAAAATCCCACATCCTGGGCCTTTTGTCTGCCCTGCAAGGAAAAATAGATGCCCACATCCTCTGTTTTCTCCCCGGCCCCGTCTATCAGGGGGCGATGGAGCGGGGTATCCCGGCCCGGCTGCTTCCCCAGGAGCGCCGTTATGATCTGAGTGTGCTCAAAGAGTTGCGTAGGGTGATTGGGGCTGGGGGGTATGATCTTATCCACAGCCATGGCTCCCGATCTAATTTTCTTTTGGCCCTGCTCAAAAGGAGGCTGCATGTCCCCCTGGTGACCACCATCCACAGTGATTATGAGCTGGATTTTTTGGGGAATATCTATAAGCAGCTGGTCTATAAGAATCTGAACAAGCTGGCCCTGCGGAGTTTTGATTATTATATTGCCGTCTCCGGCAATTTCCGGGACATGCTTATTTCCCGGGGCTTTCCTGCTGGCCGCCTTTTTACGGTCTACAATGGCCTTGATTTGTCCCAGGTGGGGAGGCCAACCCTGGGCAGGGATGCTTTTCTAAAAGAGATGGGAGTGGAACTAAACTCCCGCTCTCTTTTGGTGGGGACCATGGGGCGCCTCCATCCGGTCAAGGGGCAGGGGGTTTTGCTGAAGGCTATTCCCCGGGTGCTGGCGGATTTTCCCCAAACCCATTTTCTTATTGCTGGTGATGGCAGTGAGCATAAGAACTTGGTTCAGCAGGCCCAAAGGCTGGGGGTCGGGGCCCAGGTCCATTTTGCCGGTTATGTGCAGGAGGCGGGTAATTATTTTAATGCCGTGGATATCAATGTTCTGCCGTCTAAAAGCGAGAGTTTTCCCTATGTGCTTTTGGAAGGTGCCCTCTATAGGCTGCCTACGGTGGCATCGGCTGTGGGGGGGATTCCGGAATTGATTGTGGATGGGGAGAATGGGTTTTTAGTTGCCCCCGGTGATAGTGGGGAGTTGGCGCAGAGGCTGCTTTGTCTGTTGGGGGATGGGGAGCTGCGCCGCCGGCTGGGGGAAAATTTTTTCGCCCATGTGCGGGATAATTTCTCTACGGTGAAGCTGGCTGCGGATCATGTTTCTATTTATGAGGAGATTCTAGCCGAGGTGACAAAGGGGAGGTAGGACCTATATGGTGGATGAAAAGGGACGTTTATTGGGCCTGATAAATATTATTGATTTAGCAGTGGTTCTGGGCCTGCTGCTGGTGCTGGCATTTGGAGTTCGTAAATTTTTCTTTATAAACCCTGGCTACCAGCCGGAAGCCAAGACGGCCCGGGTCCTTCTGCTGGTGGAGGGTGTGCGCCAACCCACCATTGATGCCATTGCCCTCGGCGACCGGGTCCGGGAAAAAAACAGCAATGGCTATTTTGGCACTATAACGGACCTGGAGGTGGAACCGGCGACGGAAATGGTGGCCACTGCCGCGGGGGAATTGCTGGAATCTGAGATCCCTGGACGTTATAATCTTTTTATCACCCTGGAGTCGCCGGCGGAGGTTACGGAGGAATATATCAAGATCACCGGGCAGCAGGTGCGTATTGGCCTTACACCCACCATCAGGACCCAGATCTACCAGGTGGAGACGGTGGTCTTTGGTTTGGAAGTGTTGGATTAGAAGGGGATGTATATGCTGGCGGGGAGTATTTTCATTAAAGCATGGCGGCGGAGTCTAACCCTCCGGTTTTTACAGGGGGCCTGGGAGGCCCTTGTGGCAGTGGGTTCTAACAGTAGAATGGTGTCTTTTTTACTCGGCGAAGGCCCGGGCTGGATGGAGGAGAGTTTCTATTACCTTAATCTGCGGCGGGGATTGGGGTTTTTAGCGGCCACATTACTGCGATATAGGAGGGGCCTGGCGGCGATTATGGATAATAGCCGGGCCCTGGCCCTCCTGCGGGGCCGTTATTTCCTGGGCTTGCTTTTAATCCCCCTATCACTACCCTTTTTGCCCAACCTGGCCTTTCTACTCCTTTTGGCCCTGGTGCTGGCGGTCTTTATTTTGGGGCTTTTGGCCGGTGATAATTTATCCCTGCGGCTGCCGGATAATCCCTTTCTTTATCTTTTCTTATTCCTGCTTTTTATGAGCTCTGTCACTTCCGTTACCCTGGGCTTTAGCCTGCGGGAAATACTTCTTCATATTCTGGGATGGGGTCTGATGGTGGCTATTTATACCAGCCTTACCCAGCGCCGAAGGGTGGAGCTCTTTCTGCTGGCCCTGATGGCCGGGGCGGTGTTGGTTTCCCTCTATGGGATCTACGGCTATTATGTGGGGGTGCCGGGGGAATCGGGCTGGGTGGATGCGGCCATGCATCCGGAATTGACTGTCCGGGCCTTTTCCACCTTTGGTAACCCCAATGTCCTGGCTGAATATCTGGTTTTCCTCATTCCTTTCAGCCTGGGGCTGGCTTGGTGTCAAGGGTCTTGGGGCTGGCGGCTCCTCTTTGTTGGCGGGGCTGGCCTACAGATGCTCTGCCTCCTTTTGACCATGGCCCGATCCGGCTGGATAGCCCTGGGGGCGGGGCTGGCGGTATTTGCCATTTTGCTTGATAGGCGCCTCTTGGTGCTAGGTATGGGCTTGGGGCTGCTGTCTGTACCGCTGCTCCTTCGCTCCGGGGTTCTTTTGCGGCGGATACTTTCTATTTTTACTCTGCGGGATTCATCCAATGCCCATCGGATTGTGGTGTGGCGGGAAACCTTGGTGATGATAAGGGAGTTTTGGGCCACCGGGGTGGGCCTGGGGCATCGGGCCTACCGCTTTTTATACCCTTATTTTGCCTTTGACCGGAGCAAATTCCCCTTCCATTCCCATAATACTTACCTGCAGGTGGCGGTGGAGGTGGGTTTGTTCGGTTTGCTGGCTTTGCTACTATATTTGGGAAGTGTCTATAAGGGGACACTAGGGCAGGCCCTGCAAGAAAAGGATCCGTTTGGCCGGGCCCTATTGGCGGCGGCGGCTGCCAGCCTGACGGGGATGCTGGTCTTTGGCCTTTTTGAAAGTATTATTTATTTACCCAAGATTATTATTCTCTTTTGGTTGGTGTTGGGATTGGTCACCGCCCTCCAAGATGGGGGGACCTTCTTCCCGTCCCGCTGTGATCGAGACGGGGGAATGTCAGACTGTGTGAAAAGTCCACCTCACCACATTTGAATTTATTAACCTGTGATGAGACGGGGGGGTATTTTTCCATTCCTCCGCTGGCATTTGGGATGAAATGGGGGTTGGGACATGGGTGTTGCCGGGGAAAAAAATCAGGCTGGGTCAGGGCACCGGATTGTCATCTCCGGTTATTTTGGTTTTAACAATGCCGGCGATGAGGCCATCTTAACTTCCATGTTGGGTTCCTTGAGGAAACACATCCCCGGGCTGGGGGTGACGGTTATTTCCGGTAATCCGGCCCAGACGGCGGCCCAACACCGGGTAAAGGCTATTGGGCGAACGGATTTGCCGGGAATTATTGGGGCCCTCAAAAATAGTGATCTCCTTATCAGCGGCGGGGGCAGTGTCCTCCAGGATGTTACCAGCTCCCGTTCCCTCATGTATTATTTGGGTATTGTCGTCTTGGCCCAGCTCTGTGGTGCCAAGGTTATGTTTTTTGGCCAGGGTGTGGGCCCTATTCGGCGTTCCTTCAACCGCCTGGTAACGGGTTTTGTCGCCGACCGGGTCGACCTGATCACGGTGCGGGAGGATGCCTCCCGCAGGACCTTGCGGGAGTTGGGGGTTAACCGTCCTCCCATCCGGGTGACGGCGGATCAGGTTTTTTGCCTCCAGGCGGCTCCGGATTCCCGGGCTAAAGCTATTTTAATTCAAGAGGGGGTTTCCCTAGATAGGCCCCTGGTGGGCATTGCCCTACGGGAGTGGCAGGGTCTGCAGGGCTACAAGGGGGCGGTGGCCCAAACGGCGGATAGGCTGGTGGATCGCTATGGGGTGCAGATTGTTTTCCTCCCCCTCCAAACACCGGCGGATATGCCGGTGGCCCAAGAAGTAGCTGGATTTATGCGTGCCCCCTCGGTGGTTTTGTCCGGGGATTACGGAGCCCGGGAAATACTGGCCCTGACGGGCAAGATGGATTTCATCATCGGCATGCGCCTCCATGCCCTTATCTTTGCCGCTGTACAGGGGGTGCCCATGGTGGGTTTGGTCTATGACCCCAAGGTGGAGGATTTCCTTACACTGGTGGATCAGCCGGCGGCAGGCTGGGTGGCTGACTTGACGGCCCCGGCCCTGGAGGAATGTGTGGAGGATATTTGGCCCCGGCGGGGGGAAGTGGGGGCCCGGCTGCGGGAACAGGGACAGAAACTGGTACAGCTGGCCCAGGAAAACAGCCGCTTGGTATCTAGTTTGTTGAAGGGATGATGGTGTGCCTTGCATGAAGATAGAATTACCGTCCTGGGGGTCCCCTTTCATTCGCTGGGGATGGACGGGGCGGTGGAGAAAATTGCGGGCTTTATTATTTCCGGTCGGCTCCATCAGGTGGTGACGGCCAACCCGGAGATGGTGATGGCGGCTCTAGAAGATGGAGAACTATTGCAGATACTGTCCCGGGCGGAATTGGTGGTTGCCGATGGTATGGGGATAATCTGGGCCGCCCGGCGTTTGGGGACTCCCTTGCCGGAGCGGGTGCCGGGGGTGGAACTGGCGGCGGCTGCCTTGGCCTTGGCGGCGGGGAATGGTTATCGGGTATATCTCTTGGGTGGAGCCCCCGGTGTGGCTGCTGATGCCGCCCGGCGCTTAAGGCTAAAGTACCCCGGCCTGGAGATTGTAGGGGTGCAGCACGGCTATTTTACTGCCGCCGAGGAGGATGGGGTGGTGGCCAAAATAGCGGCCGCCTCCCCCCATATTCTTCTGGTGGGTTTGGGTATGTCGAAACAAGAAAAGTGGATTCACCGCCACCGGGAGGAGCTGAAGGTACCGGTGTCCATAGGGGTGGGGGGAAGCCTGGATGTTTTTGCCGGTCGGGTGCAGCGGGCACCCGCCTGCATGTGCCGCCTGGGCCTGGAATGGCTTTACCGCCTGTTAGTCCAGCCCCGGCGGCTGTTTAGGATGCTGGCTCTGCCCAAGTTTGTTTTTAAGGTCCTGGGGGAGGAAAAATCATAAAGCGCTAGCAAGGGCCCGGCAGTAACCTAAGTTGCTATCATCCTGAGCCAAGCGAAGGATCTTGGCATTAGGCTGTAAAAATCCCCGGGACAATGTTCTCAAGATGACAATTAGGATGGCCCCTAGTATATAAGGGGAGCTATCAACATATGCACTGCCAGGGCGGCGGAGTAATTATAAAAGCTAAAAGGTGACATTGTGGGTTACCGGTCAGTACTTGTATAATTTTTGCAAAATAGCAGAGGCTAGTCAGGGTTTGTCAAAGATGGAAGGCGGGGAATCTGTCTTTCCTTGGTTAAAATGGCATGTATTTTGCATGTTATAAATAGTGGATTTACAGTATCGTGAAAAGGAGGAAGATAGATGGTACTTGCGGCGGAAACGGAAACAATGTTAAAGGAGAAGGCAAAAGATATTCGGCGGCATATCATTAATATGCTATCTGAGGCTGGATCCGGGCATCCCGGGGGCTCCCTTTCGATCGCGGATCTTGTCACGGCCCTTTACTTTGCTGTCCTGAAGGTGGATCCGGATAATCCCCGCTGGGAGGAGCGGGACCGCTTTGTCCTTTCCAAGGGCCACGCCTGCCCCGTCCTCTATGGGGCCCTGGCCGAGGCGGGGTTTTTTCCAGTGGAAGAACTAAAGACCCTGCGTAAAATTGACAGCCGTCTCCAGGGGCATCCGGATATGAGGAAAACTCCGGGGGTGGAGATGTCCACCGGTTCTTTGGGCCAGGGTTTGGCAGCGGCCAATGGGATGGCCCTGGCGGGGAAGTTGGACCAGCGGGATTACCGGGTGTATGTGGTCCTGGGTGATGGGGAAGTAAATGAAGGTATGGTCTGGGAGGCGGCCATGGCGGCGGCCCATTATGGCCTTGATAATTTGACGGCTTTCCTCGATTACAATGGCCTACAGATCGATGGTCCGGTGGAGGAGGTCATGGGCACAGACCCCCTGGCGGAAAAATGGGCTGCCTTTGGCTGGCATGTCCTCACCATTGATGGGCATGATTTTGCTGAAATCCTGGCGGCAGTTAAAGAGGCTAAAAAAACCAAGGGCCAGCCGACCATGATCATAGCCAATACTGTTAAGGGCCGGGGTGTATCCTTTATGGAAGATGAGGTGGGCTGGCATGGTAAGGCCCCGGATAAGGAGCAGACTAGCCAGGCCTTGGCCGAATTGGGCCAATAGGGTTTTTGTATTGTTAGAAGGGAGGAAATGATTTTGCTAGGAAAAATTGCCACCCGGGATGCCTATGGGAAGGCCCTGGCGGAACTGGGCCATTTGAATCCTGATATTGTGGTCCTGGATGCGGATTTGTCTGGTTCCACCAGGACGGCGGTCTTCGCCCAGGAATTTCCGGAACGGTTTTTTAATATGGGGATTGCTGAGGCCAACATGATGGGCACGGCGGCCGGCTTGGCGGCGGCGGGGAAGATTCCCTTTGCCAGCACCTTTGCCGTTTTTGCCACGGGCCGGG
>JAAYTH010000122.1 GCA_012523785.1 Bacillota bacterium
AAAGGAAAACCCCGAACTAATCATCAACCGACTTCGTACTACCATGGTGCAAAAGGGTGACATGATGGATATTGATGACATGATCGATATTTTGGCAGTCCAACTCTTGGGTGTAGTACCGGAGGATGACCATATAGTTATTTCCAGCAACAAGGGGGAACCAGTGGTATTAAATCCTGATTCCAAGGCGGGTACTGCCTTCCGAAATATTGCCGGGAGAATTATGGGAGAAGAAATTCCCCTTCTGCCCCTCAATGAGGAGGCCGGCCTCCTGGGTCGGCTGAGGCGCTTCTTCGGTTGGGCCCAGTAGTTACTGCCCCAAAAAACTGTAATAACCGGTCCGGCTAGTAGTGGTGAAGCCACTTGGCTGGCAACCGGGAATAACCAAGAATAACCCGACACAAAAGGGGGGGTGAAGAATGCTGGGAGTCTTTAACAAGGTTTTTAGGAAGGATAGTGGAGCCAGTAAGGAGATTGCCAAGGAAAGGCTGCGCTTGGTATTGGTCCACGATCGGGCGACGGTATCGCCCCGTTTCCTGGAGCTTATCCGGGAGGATATTGTAGATGTGATTGTCAATTACATGGAAATAGATGAAGGGGGAATGGAGATCTCCTTAGATAGCATGGAAGATGCTGCGGTCCTGGTTGCCAGCATACCTGTAAAGCGGGTAAAGCGGCTAGCCCGGCCGACGGGATAAAAGACAGTGGGAGGCCAGTTGCGGTATATTGGTACATTTCACCTTTTAACTAGGATGGACGGGCCCTTGCCCATGGGATATAATGTTGGGTAGGTGTTGGCATTTGAATTGACCGGGGGTGGTGGCTATGTTTGAACGCCGCATGCTAAAAAACCTTGATCTTGTTCTGCTTATAACGGTGTTCATTGTCATGGCCATCAGTTTGCTGGTGATTGCCAGTGCCACCCATACTAATCCGGCTGGTACGCCACCCAATTATTATGTGAAACGACAGGCAATGATGATAGGGATCGGAATAGTGGTAATGGCGGTAGTTTTAACCATTGACTATCATACCATGGCCCACTACGCTGTTTACTTGTATATCGCCAATATAGCCATGTTGCTGGCTGTTTTACTTGTGCCCGCCGAGGCCAAAGGAGCGGGCCGTTGGATAGACCTTGGCTTCTTCCGTCTTCAACCATCGGAGTTTGCCAAGGTGCTGCTGATTATCACTTTGGCTAATTACCTAGCCAAAACAGTGGGAGATATGGACACCTTGACGGATCTTATTCCACTGTTAATTCATGTTGCCCTACCGATGGTATTGATTATGGCCCAACCGGACCTGGGTACCTCCCTGGTCTTTGTTGCTATCCTCCTGGGCCTTCTTTTTATAGCCGGAATAAAAATGCAGCACATTTTTTCCTTACTCTTGGCCGGCGTGGTCTCTTTGCCTCTATTATGGAAATACCTGAAAGATTATCAAAAAAATCGCCTTTTGGTTTTCCTCGACCCCAACATTGATCCGACTGGCAGCGGCTATCATGTTATTCAGTCGATGATTGCCATTGGTTCTGGTCGGATGTTGGGCCAAGGCTTTTTTGCCGGCCCCCAAAACCAACTGAACTTTATTCCCGAACAGCATACCGATTTTATTTATTCTGTGGTGGGTGAGGAATTGGGATTCCTGGGGGCGGGATTGCTGCTATTATTGTATTTTATTATAATTTACCGGGGCATCCGCATTGCTATTAATGCCCGGGATATGTTGGGCACTATTATGGCTGGGGGTATCGTCACCATGCTGCTCTTTCAGGTATTAGTAAATGTAGGTATGACTGTTGGTATCATGCCCATAACGGGCCTGCCTTTGCCCCTACTCAGTTACGGCGGCAGCTCCCTTCTTTCAACCTTGTTGGGTGTGGGGATCCTACTCAATGTGGGTATGCGCCGCCAGAAAATACTTTTTTAGGGGATATGGATCTGGTGAAAATATCGTGGGACTGTATTTCCCCTAATAGGACATAGGGGGATGAAAAAGGGCGGGGGCCGGGGTTGGGTTAAAAACAGGGGCCCGTGGCCTTGTGCTTGGGCGGCTAGGTATCAAGCGGCACTAAATTGGCTCCGGTATAGATCGGCATAAAAACCTTCCCGAGCCAATAGCTCCTCGTGGGTACCCTGTTCAACAATTACACCCCTGTTCATAACTAAAATGACATCGGCATTGCGGATGGTGGACAGCCGGTGGGCGATGACGAAGGTGGTTCGTCCTTTCATTAGGCGGGCCATTGCACTTTGGATGAGTATTTCCGTTCGGGTATCGACATTGCTGGTTGCTTCATCCAGGATCAAAATGGGTGGATCGGCCAGAAGGGCCCGGGCAATGGTGAGGAGCTGCCTTTGGCCATAGGAAATATTGGACGCTTCCTCCTTTAAGATGGTGTCATAGCCCTGGGGAAGGGTGCGGATAAAATGATCGGCATGGGCCGCCCTGGCGGCTTGCACGATTTTTTTCATGGTGGCTCCTTCCCGACCGTAGGCGATATTATCCCTTATGGTACCGTTAAAGAGCCAGGTATCCTGTAGGACCATGCCAAAGATGTTACGCAGTGCGCCTCTTTGGATGTTTTTTATATCGACACCGTCAATGCTGATGGTACCGCCATCGACTTCATAAAAGCGCAGCATTAGATTCACCAGGGTGGTTTTTCCCGCTCCGGTGGGGCCTACGATGGCTACCGTCTGCCCGGCCCGGACGTCTATATTTAGCTTCTTGATCAGTGATTCGCCTTCTCTATAACTAAAGTCCACATCGGCAAAGTGTACATTCCCCCGGGGTGAAAACTGTTCCAGGGCTTCTTCCCGATCCGGTATTTCTTCATCCTCATCCAAGAGCCGAAATACACGCTCAGCGGCGGCGATGGTCGATTGCAGCAGGTTGGCTATATTGGCTGTCTGTACGATGGGATGGGAAAACCGTTTGGAGTATTGGAAAAAGGCCTGGACATGCCCGATGGCAATTAGGCCCCGGGTGACAAAGATGCTGCCGACTACAGCAATGAATACATAACCCATATTATTGACCAGGGCCAGAAGAGGCATGATGATACCTGACAAAAACTGGGCCTGCCAGCCGGCGGCATAGAGACGCCGGTTGATTGTTTTGAAACGTTCTAGGGACTCCTTTTCATAGTTAAAGGCCTTAACGACCAAATGACCACCATACATTTCTTCTATGTGGCCATTGAGTTCCCCTAATTCCCTTTGTTGGTTGGCAAAATGTTTCTGCGAATGACGGGTTACCAAGGTAGTGATGGCAAAGGAGAGGGGAAGGGTTAACAGGGTAATGAAGGTCAACCAATGGTTGATCAGGAGCATCATGATGAGGATCCCCACTATTGTGACAATAGCTTCGATTACCTGGGTCATACTCTGCTGTAAGGTGCTCCCGATAAGATCCATATCATTGGTAACCCGGCTGAGAATCTCGCCGTGGGGCTGGGAGTCGAGGTATTTAAGGGGGAGGCGGGCAATCTTGCCGCTGACTTCTTTTCTCAGCTCATAAACCGTCCTTTGGGAAACACCAGCCATGACAATGTGCTCCAGATAAAGAAAAAGGGAGCTGACCAAGTAGAGCCCGGCCAATAGGAAAAGAATTTTCCTGATTTGGTTAAAATCTATAATGGCACCGGGGACATTGTTCATCTTATCTACTAGGCCAGTATATATAATAGTTGTGACCTCCCCTATGAGCCTTGGGGTTAGTATGGTGAAGATTGTTCCGATAATGGCGGCCAGGACCACAAAAAGCAGGGAAAGCAAATGGGGCCTAATATATTGGAGGAGGCGGCTGAGGGTTTTTTTAAATTGCTGAGGTTTTTCCGCCGGTAGGGACATGGCAAAGTGCCGGCTCCCCCGCCCCCGGGGCCTAAACCTAGACGAAGCCGGTCTTTTATCATTACTCATGCAATTTCCTCCTCTGTCAATTGGGAAGAGGCAATTTCCCTATAAATTCTGCAGGTGGCCAATAACTCTTTATGGGTACCCAGGCCGGCGATCTTTCCTTCCTCCAGAACAATAATTTGGTCGGCATCCATAATTGTGCTTACCCGTTGGGCAATGATGATCACTGTTGAATTGCCTGTTTCTTTTTTTAGGGCTGTACGCAGTTGGGCTCCGGTCCGGAAATCAAGGGCCGAGAAAAATTCGTCCAGGATGTAAATCCGGGGCTTACGGGCCAGAGCCCGGGCGATGGCCAGCCTTTGTTTTTGCCCCCCGGAAATGTTTCTACCTTCCTGGGTTATTAACGATGCATAGCCCGCGGGCATTTTCTCAATAAAATTAGCGGCCTGGGCAACCTTTGCGGCCCGGATGACATCCCCAGTTGTGGCACCGTCATTACCAAAGAGAATATTGTCTTCAATGGAGCCGGTGAAAAGGACGGCCTTCTGGGGTACAAAGCCTATTTTCCTCCGCAGGTCCTCCAGTGCTAATTTCCGGATATCAATTCCATCAATGTGAATGCTGCCCCGGTCGACATCATAAAGGCGCAGGATCAAACTGGACAAGGTCGATTTACCCGAGCCGGTGCCGCCAATGATAGCTGTGACCTGGCCGGGGGTGGCTTGAAATGAAATGTTAGACAGGGCCGGGCGTTCTGCCCCGGGATAACTGAAGGTGACATCTGTAAACTCCAGGTAACCCTTCACATTTTCGATGGGTGTTACTACCCCTGCGTCACGAATACCCGGCACTGTATCTAAAACTTCTACCACCCGATGGGCAGAAGCAGTGGCCCGGGGTATTTGGACGAACATCATGGATAGCATGGCCAGGGAAAACATAATATGCATTCCGTACTGGATAAAAGCCATCAGATCCCCCAGCTGCATAAAGCCGCTGTCAATGCGCAGGCCGCCAAACCAAATTATGCCGATGGTCGTAAAGTTCATGAGCAACATCATCACCGGGCGCATTATCGCCATGGTGCGCTGAACCTGGATGGCAGTAGTGGTATAATTCAGGTTTGCCTTCTGAAAGCGTTCTCCCTCGTAGGTGTCACGGTTAAAGGCCCGCACAACACGGATTCCGGTCAGGCCCTCCCGCAGGACCAAATTTAAGCTGTCTAATCTTTTTTGCACCCTCCGGAAAAGGGGGATGCCCCGCCTGGCTATGAAGGTTATAATGATAATTAGAAATGGTAATATAGCTATAAAAATTAGGGAAAGGGTGGGGTCAAGGGAAAAGGCCATAAAAATGCCGCCGATACTCATAAGGGGCGCAGTGACAATCAGGCGCAATCCAAACAACAAGACCATCTGTAGCTGGGTGACATCATTGGTCGTGCGGTTGATGAGGGATGGGGTCCCGAATTTGTCAAATTCCGGGAGGGAGAAGCTCTCCACCCGGGAAAACACCTTTTCCCGCAATACCCGGGCAAAGGCTGCGGCAACCCGGGCCGATTGGTAACTGGCTGCTATGGAAGCAGCGCCCCCCAGGGCCGCTATGGTTAGCATACGGATCCCCACCTGTATAATATGGTGGGTGTTGCCCAACACAATGCCGTTATTTACAATATCCGCCGTCAGGGTAGGCAAATAAAGGTCTGATAGTACCCTTATCGCCACCAATGTAAGGACGGTTGCAATGGGTAGACGCAATGGTTTTAAAAATTGAAAAAGCCTATTCACAGCCCACACTCCCGCTTGTATGTTGCCCCATGTGCTTAACTTAGTATATGTGATTTGGGCGCTAAATTCAATATGGGCATGGTAAAAGGAGCCCTCCCCCCCCTAGGGCCGGGGAAAAACACATCCTAATTTATATAATTCAGACTATAAGGTAGGAGATCCGTATACCCGTGTAGAAGCAATTACCCATTACAAGAGAAGGGGGTAATTGACTGTGGAAAACTATCGGCAAGAACAGGAGCAGCGGATGAGGATGATGGCCTCTACCATTGGAGTGTTTACCCTCATGTTTATGTATATTGCCCTTTTGGGCTTGCCCTTTGAATTATCTGTTTCCTTTATTGGTTTTGCCCTTCTACCCCTCCTCTTTTATCTTTGTTGTGTTTTACGGACGGATAAATATAGGCTGCTGTTTCCGAAGGGCGCTGGCGGCGTGGGAAAATGCGGTGATTGCCTTAGGCTGGTCCTTAGCATGTTGATGGTGGCAATGGTAGTATATGTAACCGGCGGTGCCCACAGCAGCTATAAGCTCCTTTTTTTACCGGTTGCCCTATTGCATTGCCTCCAATATGGCCCGCACTGGGGAGCGATAGCTTGCAGCATCGCAGCAGCAGTACTTTTTACTTTTACCTGGCGGGCCAACCCAGGCACGGCAGCTTGGAATATCTTTTTGGGAGTTGACCTGGTCGTAATTGGAGTATTATTTTTGGTCAATTGGTTGGTGGCAAAACCTTATCAGGAATTGGCCTATAGCTACGAAGCTATCAAACGGTCCCGGGAACATTCCCGGAAGATTATAGCCTTGGAAGAAATGGCCGCTGCCACGGTCCACGAGATTAAAAATCCCCTTACCACCCTGCGGGGCTGCCTGCAGATGCTGCAGCAATATCCCCCCCGGGAAAAGGACTCCGTCGGCTATATTAATCAAAGGAATTATATCAATATCATGTTGACAGAAGTTGACCGACTCAATAGAATTGTTGCCAATATGTTGCTCTTTACCCAACCTGTGGAACCCCAAATAGAGATTATAGACCTCAATGAAATAGTCAGGGAAATGGGCATGCTCTTGGGTTGCCGGGCAGAGCTCAATGGTGTGGAACTGCGGGTTAATCTAGAACGGGCTAGGCAAGTGGTTGCCATTGATCCGGGTCAGATTAAACAGGTAATTCTAAACATCGTGGGGAACGCCTTGGAGGCTGTCCCGGGGGAAGGTATTGTCTCTATGACGGTAAAAAGACAAGAAGGATGGGTATATCTTGTCATCGGCGATAATGGTCCTGGAATTCCGCCAGAGTATCTTGGCAAAATTTTTGAACCCTTTTTCACCGCCGAAAAAGAAGAGGGAACTGGTTTAGGCCTGGCCATTTCCGAACGATTGATAAAGGGAAATAGCGGCAGCTTATCTGTCAGCAGCGAGCCGGGCCATGGGGCTATATTCACCATAGGATTTCCCGTGGCGGGGAGATAGATGATATCGACCCCAGGATAGCGCAGAAATAAGTATTAGGTATTGTAAAGGAAGAAAGGATGATGGGGCCGTGGCTCTTTTGGCTTTGGCCGACTTGCATTTATCCCGCGGTGCAGCCAAACCGATGGATATTTTCGGTCCAATTTGGAGTAATCATGAGGAGAAAATAGCTACAAATTGGAAACGAGTTGTGCAGCCGGAAGATTTGACCCTTGTACCCGGTGATATCTCCTGGGCCTTAAAATTAAATGAGGCCCTGCCGGATTTACATTGGCTGGCCCAACTTCCGGGGCGAAAACTCTTATTGCGGGGCAATCATGATTACTGGTGGTCGGGGATAGGTAAGGTGCGGCGGGCCCTTCCCCCGGACATCCATACCCTCCAGAATGATCATTTTTCCTGGGGTGAATGGGCAATTTGTGGTAGCCGGGGCTGGCTATGCCCGGGCCATGAGGGATTTGACCCCCGGCGGGATGAAAGGATCTATCAACGGGAAATACAACGCTTGAAACTATCCTTGGAAAGTGCCCAAAGGGCTGGTTTTAGGCAAATAGTCGTTGCCCTCCACTACCCCCCCACCAATGGGAGGCATGAGGAATCGGGTTTTACCAGCTTATTTACCCAGTATCCGGTGAAAAAGTGCGTGTATGGACACCTCCATGGCCCAGCCCACGCCACCGCCCTGGAAGGGGAATGGCGAGGGGTTATGTATTATCTGGTGGCAGCCGATGCTGTTGACTTTACTCCGGTTGTAATCCTTAAGTAAGGCGGTTATGAAAGTTCAAGATCCTGGCCAGTTTCTACAAATTTCGAGTTTGTAGTTGAAATACCCATAAGGTCATAGGAAATACAATAGCCCAAGAGGCCTCCGGTAAAGAGGCCGAGGCCAATTAGGATCAGGGCCAAGTTCCTCCGCCTCTTCAACAATCGGAATATTCCCAGCATAGACATGCCCAAGCCGACCAGAGTGCGAATTGTCCTATCCACAGAACCGATGTTTTGCCGCATAATTATCACCTCCCAAGTAGTATTACCCCCGAAGTTGGGGTTTACCCGCGGCGGCTAGTAAAAAATGGGCATAAAATTTGGGGAAATATATGCTATGTTTACGAGGAATATGCTTGTTAGGCCCCGGGGCCTCCGGAGTCTTTCTTTTGGGCCCGAATTCATAATCTCCCCCCGGCTGCCATATATTTTAATACTGGAAATCCGCCAGAAAAGAACCGGGGAGGCGGTCAAATTGGGTCCCCTAGACAGACTGCTGGCCAGGATGAAGACGGCTTGGCGCCGACTAATTAAATGGGCTGTCTGGCGCAAAGTTTTGGCTGCCATCTTTATCTATCTCTTTATTTTGGGCTTATCGCATCTCCACTTTTCCCCTGTTAGAAAGGCCTTAAGCTATACCAAATATGTACTGTGTGAATATCAATTTACCCCGGACTGGGAACAGCTGGGCGAATCGGATTGGCTGCAGAGACCCGGGACCTGGCTGCCGGTTTATAAGCCATTAAAGCTAAAGGAAGTGGAACCTCCGGCAGTGCCTACATCTAATGGTAGCAGGCCTGGTATGATGCTAATGCCCCTAAAGGGGGAGGTGACCTCTAAGTTTGGTTGGCGCTACCATCCGGTACTACAGGAAGAACGCTTTCACTACGGAATAGATATAGCCGCCCCGGAGGGTACTGAAGTTTGCGCCGCCGCCGGTGGATTAGTTTCCCGGGTGGAGGAGAAGGAAGATTTAGGGCTGGTTGTGTATATGGACCATGGGGGTGGTATTGAGACCCTTTACGCCCACTGTAGCGAAGTTTTAGTGGAGGAAAATCAACCAATTCAAGCGGGAGAAACAATAGCCCGGGTCGGTACCACCGGGCTTACTGAAAGTTCCCACCTGCATTTTGAAATCAAAGAAGGGGGGGTGAATGTGGACCCGGCGGTGTGGCTTAATTTGCTGAAGGAGGATGGCCCCTGAAGGAGTTGAGTAGGCAGCATGCAAGTCGGCAGGGCCTTCGGCGTGGGAATACTTGTGGATAAATTCTTTCTTCTCCTCCTCCTAATTTATGGGTGTCTCGGCCTTTTACCCCAAGCGATGACCTTATTTACCATAGTATTTATCCACGAATTAGCCCATGTCTTGGTGGCCTGGAATTATGGTTACCGGGTGAAGGAAATTGAGCTGCTGCCCTTTGGTGGAGTGGCCCGGATTGAGGACTTGGATTTGGCTTCCCTGGATCCGGAGGTGGAGATAAATATTGCTCTGGCTGGGCCCCTGCAAAACCTCTTTTTGGCAGGGGTTGGCTTTGTCCTGCGTCATTATATGGTCTGGCAGGAAAGCCCGGCCACTTTTTTTGTCCATTGCAATCTGGGTATGGCTATTTTTAACCTGTTGCCTGTACTACCTTTGGATGGGGGACGTATATATAGGGCCTACCTGGTGCAGAGGATGGGCTATAAGGAGGCAACTGAAAGGGTTGCCAGTTATGGGAGCCGGGCGGGTATACTGTTGGGTCTTATGAGTCTTGCCGGGCTCTATTTTTCTTGGTCTAGTATCAGCCTTTTCTTTGTATCTCTTTTCATTTTCCGGGCGGCCAGTCGGGAGCGGGTGACGGCTGCCTATGTTTTTATGCGTTTTCTTACCCGCAAACAAAGGGAATTACGAGAGAAGGGATTACTGCCTGTTGAAGCCCTGATGGCCGGGGAAAGCACCACCTTAGGAGAGGTGGTGCGGCGTTTTATCCCCAGGCACTATCACCTGGTTTTACTTCTAAAAGGGGAGCAACAGATAGGGATGTTTACGGAAGGGGAAATCATAAATGCCCTACTAAAGAGGGGTTTTGATACTACCCTAGGGGAGATATGGCAGCAACGGCATTGATGGGGCTGGGAAAATATAGCATTACGGAAAGGATTATTACTCCAGGTGTCGAAGGTATTTCACGGGGGTGAAAAATATTGCCTTCTTACTGGGGAATAATATTATGTAAATTAGCCCCGGAAAGAGAAAAATAAGATGTTGACCTGGGCCTTCACGGCAGGATATGCTAAAGGAGGATGACCCGACATGAAGCCTGAGCTGGAGAAAATATTGCCACAGGTGTCAAAACCCACCCGTTATTTGGGGACGGAATGGAATGCAATAAAAAAGGATCACCGGCAAGTCGATGTTAGCTTTGCCCTGGCTTTTCCCGATGTCTACGAAGTTGGCATGTCCCATCTAGGTTCTAAAATTCTCTATCATATCATAAACAAACGACAGGATGCGGTGGCGGAAAGGGTTTTTGCCCCCTGGCCCGATATGGAGGCAAAACTCAGGGAAATATCTTTACCCCTTTTTGGCCTGGAGACTGGCACCCATCTGGCGGATTTTGATATGATTGGTTTTAGCCTCCAGTATGAGCTCACCTATACCAATATTTTAAATATGCTTGCCTTGGGGAATATCCCTCTATATCAATCAGAACGGGGTCTTGGGGACCCTTTTGTTATTGCCGGGGGGCCCTGTGCCTTTAACGCCGAACCCCTAACTGATTTTTTAGATTTGGTGGTCCTAGGGGAAGGGGAAGAGGTTATAGGTGAATTACTAACCCTTCTAAAGGAATGGAAGCAGGAGGGTAGTGGCAATAGGCGGGAATTTCTTTGCTCGGCGGCACAAATCCCCGGTGTCTATGTCCCCTCCCTATACCGCATAGATTATGGGGATGATGGTATAATCGTAAATGTTGAACCTGTGGTGGGCCCAATACCCCCGAAGGTAGAAAAGCGGATTGTGGCTGATTTGGATAAGGCTGAATTTCCCACCAGCCCCATTGTACCCTATATGGGCATTGTCCATGATCGAGCCCTGCTGGAGCTTTTTAGGGGATGTGCCCGGGGTTGTCGTTTCTGCCAGGCAGGCATGATCTACCGGCCGGTGCGGGAAAGGTCCTTGGGTAGAATCCTTTCCCAAGCGGAGGAACTGTTGCTTTCCACGGGTTACCCAGAACTGTCCTTGACCTCCCTCAGTAGCAGTGACTATACTTGGATCAAGGAGCTAATCGGGCAACTCAAGGAAGACTATGGTGAAACTGGACTTCGGGTGAGTCTTCCTTCCCTGCGGGTGGACAGCTTTTCCGTCAACTTGGCCCGGGAAACAGAGGGCCTGCGCAGGAGTAGTCTCACCCTGGCCCCGGAGGCGGGCAGTCAGCGGCTGCGGAATGTAATCAACAAAAATATAAGTGAGGAAGATATTGCCGAGGCGGTAAATAGTGCCGTGGCCAGTGGCTGGAATGCCTTTAAGCTCTACTTCATGATCGGTCTTCCCACAGAGGTGGATGAAGATATTGTGGAGATCGCCCGGGTGGCAGAACAGGTGGCCAAGACCCGGGCCGCCCGGGGAGCCCGGAAGGTGAGGAGGGTGAGCATAAGTATTGCCAACTTTGTCCCCAAGCCCCACACACCTTTTCAGTGGGAGCCCCAAGTGGGGGAAGGGGAACTGCGGCGGCGGCAGGAGGTAATTCGCCGGGGAGTAAGGGATAAGCGGATTATCATCAATACCCATGATCCGGACAGCAGTCTCTTGGAAGGTCTTTTTTCCCGGGGGGATCGCCGCCTGGGTAGGCTTTTAGTGGCTGCCTGGCGGCTGGGATGCCGATTTGACGGCTGGCGGGAGCACTTTAATAAGAAAAAATGGAAGGATGCCTTCGCCCTTACTGGTATTGATCCGGCATTTTACACCCGGCGGAGACGTCACTTTGCGGAGATATTGCCCTGGGATCATACAAGCCCAGGGGTGGACAAGGATTTTCTCCAGCGGGAATATCAGCGGGCCCTGGCGGGTAAAACTACCCCCGACTGCAGTTTCGACAGCTGCAGCCAGTGTGGCGTATGCCCCGCCTTAGAACTACCCATTTGTCCCCGAGGAGGTGAGGAAGATACCCCAAAAACTGTGGGCTAAACTGATCAAGGGGCCAGAGGTGCGTTTTATCTCCCATTTAGATCTGCTGAGGGCTGTGGAAAGGGCCCTGCGGCGGGCAGGTGTGCCCATGGTATTTAGCAAGGGTTACAATCCCCGCCCCAAAATTTCCTTTGCTTCTGCCCTGCCCGTGGGTATGACCAGTGGTGGTGAATATGCGGAGTTTATCTTAAAACATTCTTGGCCACCGAAGGAATTTCAAGCCCGGTTAAATGAACAGCTGCCCATTGGCTTGGAAATTGTCGCCATCAAGGAGGTAGCTTACAACTTCCCCGCCCTGACGGCAGTGGTTAATTTGGCCTGCTATAGGATTAATTTTTTTCTTCCCCCGGGGGTTAAGGCGGTGGCCTTCTTTGCCACTTGGGAGGATTTTTATAAGCAGGAAAAGATCCAGGTGCGCCGGCAAACTAAAAAGGGTATCCGTGTCTTCGACCTCCTTCCCCATGTCTATGGGCGGAAGGCACGCCTGGGAGAAAATGACAATGTTACATTAAATATTGATCTTTCTTTTGGTCCCCGGGGCAGTCTTCGCCCCGCTGAACTTTTACAGGCCTTTTGGGATTTTGCCGGCTGGGAAGGCCGGATGCCCGCCATCCAGCGGGAGGGTTTGTTTATTCTCCGGGATGATGGCATTTTTTCACCCTTGGAAGTTGATTTTTAGGCAGCTGGTATTCTACCCACATAATTTTATAAAAAACATAATGAAGGGGGGTGCATACGTGAAGGAAATAGTGATCCATGTATGTGAGGAAGAGACCTGGGTAGCACTTTTGGAAAAAAGGTCTTTAGTAGAACTATATATAGAGAGATCTGCCAATGAGCGGATAGTGGGCAATATTTATCGGGGACGGGTGGAAAATGTTCTTCCCGGCATGCAGGCTGCTTTTGTGAATATTGGGCTAGAGCGCAATGCTTTTTTATATGTGGATGATGCAAGGCCCCGGAAAAGGCGAGGGAGCCCGGCAAAGAAAAGGGCGAAAAGATCGAGGGCCCCCATCAATAGGATTTTACAGCCCGGACAAAAAATTGTCGTTCAAGTTGTCAAGGAGCCCATCGGAAGTAAAGGAGCCAGGGTTACAACCCATATAACCCTCCCAGGACGCAATTTGGTTCTTATGCCCCATGTAGATTATGCCGGGGTCTCCCGCCGGATTGCAGATGAAAAGGAAAGGGAACGCCTACGGGAACTGGTGGAGGAACTCAGACCCCGGGGGATGGGTTTGATTGTCCGTACAGCGGCGGAAGGCAAGGAAGGGACGGCGCAGTTGCGGGAGGATATGGAATTCCTACAACGCCTCTGGGCGAGGATCCGGCGACGGATGCGAAAAGGGCCGACACCAGCCTTATTATACAAAGATTTGGATCTGGTCTATCGGATCATGAGGGACCTTTATACCGATGATATCGACCGGGTTACGGTGGATAACCGGGAAGTGCTGGAAAAAATGCTGTATCTTTTAGATATTTACGCACCCCACCTAAAAGAACGGGTTTTTTATTATGCCCCCGAACAAGATATCCTTCTGGCTTATGGATTGGAAGCGGAGTTGGAAAAAGCCCTAAAGAGAAGGGTATGGCTCAAATCCGGGGGTTACTTGGTGATAGATCAAACAGAGGCCCTGACCGCTATAGATGTCAATACAGGAAAATATGTGGGCACTACCAATCTAGCCGACACCGTCCTAAGGACCAACCTGGAGGCGGCTCGGGAGATCGCCCGGCAGCTGAGGTTGCGCAATGTGGGGGGCATTATTATTATTGATTTCATTGATATGGATACAGAAGAAGCCCAGACAACTGTCCTTACCGCTCTGGAAAAAGAACTTGCCAAGGACAAGGTAAAGGCCAGGGTCCTGGGCCTGACCCAGCTGGGTCTGGTGGAGATGACCAGGAAAAAAGTAAGGCAACCCTTGGCCAATGTCCTGATGAAGTATTGTCCTAACTGTGGCGGTAAGGGGAGGGTTTTAACGGAGGAGACCGTCGCCCTGTTGGTAAAACGACGTATTAGCAGATTGCTCCGGGAAGGGAAAATTTCTGCCCTTTTGGTGGAGGTACACTCCACGGTAGCCGCCTACCTCATTGGTTCTGGGGGCAGTAACTTGGAAAAACTAGAGGAGTATTTCGGTATTCCTATTTATATTAAAGGCCAAGACAACCTGCACATTGAAGACATTTCCTTAAAAACCTTTCGTTCGGAGGCTGAAATGGCTCAATATTCTCATCCCGTCTCGGAGGGAGAAAGGGTTATTCTCCGGGTGGAAGAACCCCACATTTCCAACCCCCGGGATGGAATAAGCCGTATCCATGGGTATGTAATTGATATCGAGGGGGCGGGGGACCTGGTGGGGCAGCGGCTAAATCTAGAAATCACCAAGGTTTTCCGCACCTATGCCAAGGCCAGGGTCTTGTCGAAGGTAAAAGATGTGCCGATGGTTTAAAGTTGGCAATTTTCCCGATTTATGACTGGCATTCAATATCATGGCGAGGTTTTAGCAGGTTGTCTTCTTGTGGTGGCGGATATATAATAGATTTGTATGGGGCAGAAATTTGTGCCAATCGGATGTGTGTTAAAATTATCGGCCATGGGAGGCAGGGTAAGAATGACTGCACCTAATCCTTTACAGCATCTTTGGCGCTATGCAATTGTGGGTATTTTTTTAGTCCTGGTGTTGTTAGTTGGTGGAGCAAGCAATCTTCTGGCACCTGTAATGATAGAGGGCCCGACACCTCCGGTGCGGATTACTATTCCTCCCGGTTCAACGGGGGGAGAGATTGCAGGGATATTGGCGGATAAGGATTTAATTAAAAGTGAATTTCTTTTTGGTCTTCTAATCCGTTGGCAGGGGGTGGCGGGGGAACTACAGGCGGGGGAGTACGAGTTCACCCCTACCATGTCCCCCCGGGAAATTATAAAAGAACTACTGCGGGGGAACACTGTTGAGGATTATATCCGGGTTACCATTCCGGAAGGGTACACAATTCTTCAAATGGCCGATCTTTTTACCCAAAAGGGTTTTGATGGGGAAAAGTTTCTTACCTGGGTGCAAAATGGTGATTTTGCTTATGAATTTATACCAAATTTGCAGGAGGGGGCTGATTACCGCCTGGAGGGTTACCTCTTTCCCGACACTTATTATTTTTCCCCGGCAGAGGGGGAGGAGGGCATAATAAAACGGATGTTACAACGGTTTGAAGAAATAACCATCCCCAGGATTAGGGAACAGGCCGGAAAATTAAATATGTCCCTACATGAACTGGTAACCTTGGCTTCCATCATTGAACGGGAAGCCCTCTTAGAGGAGGAAAAACCGGTTATCAGCGGGGTTTTTCATAAACGTTTACAAAAGGGAATGAAACTCCAGTCCTGTGCCACCATTCAGTATATATTGGGGGAACCAAAGGTGCATTTATCGACGGCCGACACCCGGATCCCTTCCCCATATAATACCTACCTTCATGCCGGCTTGCCCCCGGGACCCATCGGTGCTCCAGGGGAGGATTCCCTCCTGGCGGCGGCGGATCCGGAGGAAAATAAATATCTATATTTTTGTGCCAAGGAGAACGGTAGCCATACATTCAGCATTACCCTGGCAGAACACAATCGGGCCAAGGGACAGAATCGCCAGTAACTTTAATCCCCAATTCAACGATTGCCTCTTTGTATTTTGGCGATATTTTTCTATTTCCCTTTGCTGTCCAAGGAACGGCAACATCGACGGGATATAATAAAGACGCAGGTACGATTATGGTACCTGCGCTTATTATGTATAAGGCACCTTTCCTTTGGTTATAAGGAAAATAGAAGATAAATGGCGGCAGGTGACAAATATGGGTTTCGGTGCTCAACGGTTTAAAGCCCTGTTTATAATGTTGGCCCTGGGATTTAGCCTACTTGGACTGCAACTGATCCGTCTTCAACTATGGCTGGGGCCGGAATTAGAAGCCCGGGCCATCCATCAACAGGCACAGGCCTTGGTTTTAGAATCTCCCCGGGGGGGTATATATGACCGGAATTTAGCCTCCCTAACTGCATCCCAAAGACAGCTGGTGTTGGCGGTATTTCCCACCCTGGTGGAGGACAAAGGGGCTACTGCCCGGGAATTGGCCGCCCTCTTTGGCCAGGAACCAGCGACCTTTCGTTCCCGTTTGGAAAAAGGGCAGCCCTTTATCCTGGCTGTAAATAGGGTTTTTCCCGGTCTGGCAGTCTTTGATGCCGGCTCCTTCCCCGGGGTCCTTCTGTTGCAAAGGGAAAGGAGATATGGCGAAAGGGCTTTGGCTCGGCACCTCATCGGTTATGTACGGGGCGATAACGGTAGGGGTGTGGCCGGGCTGGAACAATTTTATGATCCCCATCTGCGGGGGGGACAAGGGCTTGACCTTATAGCCTGGGTTGACGCCAATGGGAATATCATTCCCGGCCTTGGTCTGCAGCAGCTTCTGCGGGGGGAGGCCGGTGGAGGAGATTTGCAGCTGACCATAGATGCCCGGGTACAAAAAATTGTAGAAGAAGTTTTGGATGAGAGGGCCAGGGCTGGGGCGGCGATTGTGGCCCAGGTTAGAACCGGGGAGATCCTCGCCCTGGCCAGCCGACCTAATTACTGCCAGGATAGAGTAAAGGAATATCTTGACAATACCGATGCCTGTCTTTTGAATAGGGCCCTCCGCAATTATCCACCCGGCTCCCTGTTTAAGATCATTGTAACTGCCGCAGCCCTGGAAGAAGGGCTAACCCGACTGGATGAAGATTTTTACTGTGGGGGGTATGTAGAGGTGGGTGCCCGGCTCTTCCGCTGCCACCGCTTTGAACAGGGAGGGCATGGTCCCTTGACCCTGGCTGATTCCTTTGCCGAATCCTGTAACCCGGCTTTTATTGTCCTGGCGCAAAGGTTGGGCTCCGCAAAACTAGTGAACTATGCCCACCGTCTGGGCCTCGGCTCGGCTATTCTGGGGCTGCCGGAGGAAATGAAGGGGCACCTTACCGATGAAGTTGCCCATGGGGGTGATTTGGCCAATATTTCCCTGGGACAGGGTTCGGTTTTAGTTACACCCCTCCAGGTGGCCCAAATGACCCAGGCTATTGCCAATGGGGGTGTTCTTATACCCCTTCAATTGATACATAAAGGTCCCCTAACCAAAGGAGATGTTTTAGAGGGAAAAACTGTGTTATCAAAGGGTACAGTGGCAGACCTACATACTGTTTTTTATCGGGTCGTGAAGGATGGAACCGGTACAGCGGCTGCATTATCCTCCTGGAGCAGTGGTGGAAAGACGGGCACGGCGGAGACGGGATTCAAGGATGAAAATGGCCAGGCAGTAAGTCACGCCTGGTTTGCCGGCTTTGCCCCCCTGGAGGCGCCCCTGCTGTCAGTAGTAGTTTTGGTTGAGGAAGGGGGCGGCGGCGGCCAGGTGGCAGCGCCCATCTTTCATGAAATCCTAGATCGCATTATTAAGGAAATACCAGCTGCGGAATTAAATCAAAATTAGTGTTAGTTAGGGTACAAAAGGATCAATTACTTCCCCGGCAAGATAACAACCACAAACATCGGCCCTGGACAAGCACAAATTGGAGATGAAAGGCATAGTATAAAAAGCAGGCCAATTTTTTTGTCCAGGAGGTGAAGTAGATGGCCCCACTACCTGTAGTGGTATTGGCCCTTTCTTTTCTTAAAGGCCTAATAATCCTTGTTTCCTATGTGACCAGCAGCAATGCCTTTCCCCAACCCTTCTCAGAAGAGGAAGAACTAAATTGCTTGCTGCGGATGGAACAAGGAGACAAAATTGCCCGGGATCTACTGGTGGAAAGAAATTTGCGCTTGGTAGCCCATATAGTGAAAAAGTTCGATAACACCGGTGAAGATATTGATGACCTTATCTCCATTGGTACCGTCGGCCTAATCAAGGCCATTGATACCTTTGATCGGGGGCAGGGTACCCGTCTAGCTACCTATGCAGCCCGCTGTATTGAAAATCAGATATTAATGTTTTTACGAAGTTCCAAACGGATCAAGAAGGAGGTCTCCCTTTATGAACCCATAGGGGTGGATAAAGAGGGCAATGAAATAAACCTTATGGAGATTTTAGGCACCGAGGCCGATGCGGTACCTGAACTGATTGAAATAAAGTTTGAAAGGGAAAGACTATTAGAAAAGGTAGGTAAGCTCGGCTGCCGGGAAAGAAGGGTTGTGGAGTACCGCTATGGTCTCCGGGATGGCATCAAAAAAACCCAAAGAGAGATCTCCAAAATATTGGGAATCTCCCGCTCTTACGTCTCCCGAATAGAAAAGCGGGCCCTAGCTAAATTGAGCGAGGAATTAATAGTAGATGAAGTTGGCATCTAATAATTGATTATTGGTGGGGGGGAAGGGTGCCCCCCATCGTTCTATATTTCCGCTAGGGGCGGCCCTTGGCCGCCCGGCAATTATTTTTTCCGGGGAATATATTTCTTGTGTGTAGGCGGATGGAAAGTTAAATTCCCTAGTTAATGTTGTCATCTAGGGGAAGGTAAGTTATATCAACAAAGGCTTCCATATCTGGTACGGTACTAATTGTGCCCATTTGAACTAAAAATTGAGCAGTATCCTCCAGTTCTTGCAAGATTTCTTTTGAAAAGTAAAGGCCAAAATAGTGGTAGTCCAGGGCCTTTAGGGCTATTTCGGGCTCCAAGCCCGTAACAGCGGAGATTATGCGGCAAGCGGCCTCTGGTTCAGCAGCAATAAATTCGGCGGCTTTTGTCAATCCCCTAAGAAGGGCCTCCACCTGCTGGGGGTGTTTTTGGGCAAAGGCGGTATTTACCAGAGTGAGGACGGGATATAGATTATCTGTTTCTGCCAATGTCAAGAGCTCCCGGCCCAGCCCCCTGGATTCAATGAGGCTGGGAGTCGGTTCCCAGGTTAAGATGGCATCTACTTGGTTGGCAGCCAAGGCTTCCGGCATATCGCCCGGGTTAAGGTTTATTAAGGTTATATCTTGGGGGTTCAAACCATATTTCCCCATTAAATGGTAGTAACCACTGTGGGCAGTGGACCCCAGAACAATACCTAATTGCTGGCCCAAAAGGTCGGGTAGCTTTGCCACAGAACTCTCAACCGGCACCACTAGGCGATGGCGGTGGTTACCACCGCCCAGGGTGGCAATAATTTTAATTGGTATCCCCCTGGCCGCGGCCAATACGGCAGGTACATCTCCGACAATACCCACATCGGCATGGCCCGCGGCCAAGACTTCATTGATCATGGGACCAGAATTATACACCTGGGATTCAATTTCCAGCCCCTCTGCTTGCAAAAACCCCCCTTTGTCGGCAACGGCAGCAACTGCGTTGGCAATAGATGTTTGATAGGCCAAACGTAATCCAGTTTCCTCCTTTCTGTTACACCCCACAATAATCACTAGACATAAACAGAGAAACAAAACAAGATAGTATTTCATTTTTTGCCTCCCTCCTATATTTATACAGGCAGCTGCCCTTGACTATTAGAACCGAGATGATTTTGCAGCTTGTTTTCCCAAGCCTGCACCGCCCCCGGATGATTTCTCCTGGGCCGGGGTATATTTACTTGAAAATCTCCAATTATTTGCCCCGGCCGGGGGCTAAAAACCAAGATCCGATCAGATAAAATAATTGCCTCTTCAACATCATGGGTTATAAACAGGACAGTTTTTTGCCTCCAGCAAATTGATGTAATTAAATCCTGGAGTTCACACCTTGTTTGGCTGTCCAGGGAACCAAAGGGTTCGTCTAAGAGCAATACGCGGGGGTTTAGGGCCAAGACCCGGGCCAGGGCGACGCGCTGTTTCATGCCGCCGGAGAGTTCGTGGGGATATGAGTTGGCATAATCCTCCAGGCCCATGAGGCTGAGATAATGGAGGGCCCTCCTTCTTCCTTCTGCATTTTTGCAGCCCAAATTGAGCAGACCAAAGGCAATATTTTCCCGGGCTGTGAGCCAGGGGAAAAGGGCTGCCTCTTGAAAGACAACTCCCCGATCAGGCCCGGGCCCCTGTATCAGACGCCCTTGAAGACGGATGGCCCCCCGGGTAGGGCGCTGGAAACCGGCTATAAGGTTAATTAATGTAGTTTTACCACTGCCGCTGGGCCCGACGACGGAGGTAAATTCTCCGGCGGCCATTGTGAAGGAGATATCCTTCAGGGCTTGTAGGAGTTTTTGCTCCTGGCGATTTTGAAAAGTCTTTTCAATATTAACAATGGACAGCATGATTATTTAACCTCCCTAATGGTTATGCCCCACTTCTTTATGGTCCGGTCCTCAATTTGGGTGAATACAAACCCCTCCACCAACAGGCCCAATAGGGCGATAAGGGAAATACAGGCGAAGGCGGAGGGATAATCCAGGTTCCAGCGGGATTGATAAATTGCAAAGCCCAGGCCACTGCCTGTTCCCGCCACCATTTCGGCAGCAATTAAAGCCCGCCAACCGTTGGCCAGGCCTACCCTCAGCCCGGATAGAATCTGGGCTAGTGATGCCGGCAGAGCCACCCGGCATAGTATAGAGGCATTTTTAGCGCCCAACATGCGGGCAGCCTGGATAAGTATGGGGTCAACATTTTTAATGCCACTGCTGGTGTTGACGGCAATGGGAAAGAAGGCCGCCAAAATTATAATAAAGACGGTGGAGGTGAATCCCAGGCCCAAGAGGAGAATGGCCACCGGGATCCAAGCCAAGCTGGGAATCGGTTGTAGCAGTGTGAGGAGGGGTGTTATTGTATTATCCAAGGATTGGAAGCAGCCCGTTAAAATACCCACCCCGACCCCCAGAAGGGCGGCCAGAATGAACCCCAAAAGCCACCTGCTAAGACTGACACCCACATGCAAAAATATACTGCTGCCCAGCAGGGGTCTTCCCGTTAGAAGCCTATAGGAGTGGTGTATTGTATCCCTAGGGTTGGGAAAGGGAATGCCCCGCAAGTTCCACACTAGGGTAGCAATAATTTGCCAGGTGGTTAGGAGCAGAATGTAGGGTATAATTTTGTTTCCATGGGAATAGATTTTACCTCCAATTGGTAGCCGGGTGTAAGGAATTTTCTTATCCTGCCTACTGCTCTGCACTGATTTGCCCCCTTGTTGTAAATATTTCTGTAATCGCTTCTAATAGGATATGCAAGCACCGGGGAAAGTGACAAATGGCAGGGTATTTCTCCGGGACAAAATATGTGATTTGCCATTGGGCGGTATCCGTGAAGCAAAAATCATAAGGCCCCTAGATGCTGTGATGCTCCCCCTTAATTGTCATCCTGCCTGTCCAGCCTGTCCGAAGTGAAACGGAGGGAGCCTAGCGGGGGTGGGGCTTTGCCCGAAGGATCTTTACACTTCCTAAGTAGCAGTTCCTTCGCTTTGCTGGGGGTGACACCACTGGGCATGGCTGAACAGATGCCCATGTTTCATCTGCCACACCAGCCTTCGCGGCGGCAACATGGGACATAGCGGGACAGTAACATATGTGATACAATTACCATGCAATTGTCCCATTGTCTTTTGATTTTTGCCCTGGATACGGTATAATTGAATCTAAATTCTTTGTTAAGGAGAATATGCCATGTGGAATCTAGTGTGTCCGCGTCTTTATGTAGAATCTATTTTTGCCATACCCCTAGATGATATCTGGCGCCGGGGTATTCGCGGTCTGATCTTCGATGTGGATAACACCTTGACCGGATGGAGGGGGAAGGAGCTTGATGCCGAGACCCTCCAATGGTTTGGTAATTTGGCGGAAAGGGGATTTCAAATCTGTCTTGTTTCCAACAGCGGCCAACAGGAAAGGGTTATGGCCTTTGGCCGCCTGCTGAATGTCTGTGCTATACCCAGGGCTTATAAACCCATGGGACGGGCCTTCCGGGAGGCTTTAAAAAAGCTCAAAACAGGGCCGGCCAGTACAGCCGTCATCGGGGATCAGATCTTTACTGATGTTTTGGGTGGCAACCGTCTAGGTTTGTATACAATCCTTGTGGTTCCACTGAGTAAGCGCGAATTCATTGGAACCAAGTGTGTGCGGCTTTTGGAGAGGTTGGTATTAAAGGCATTGGCACGGCGCAATTTGCTCCGGAACCAGGTTTGAATTATCCGGAAGCAGCCTATGATCTAGTTAAATCACAGGCCTTTTTTTAAATATGTGTCTGCTTGGGCAGGAAATAACAGTATTATGTGGAAAATTAGCATTATATGACAAGGTTATGGAGGCTATCAATGGGTTTGGATGGGAAGGGTGGGGGTCAAATACCCCGGGTCAGTCTTTACAAATACAATATTGATCCTGAACTTATACATAGTGTCCCCCATTCGACGGTACGACAGCATCGGGTTGTACCTCTGGAGAGGATAGGAAATGAAATTACCCTGGGCATGGTTGATCCCCTCAACATAATAGCTATTGATGAGGTCTACTTACTGACCGGGGCTAAGATTAAACCAGTCCTTGTGGATGGGGAAGAATTCGACCAGGTACTCAGCTGGCATTTTGGTGTTAGGGAAGAAATGGACAGGGTTGTTGAGGTTTTCCAGGAGGAGCAGGGGGCTGCTATTGAGGATGCTGCCCTTGACCCGGAGGGTTTAAGGGAAATTGTGACCGAAGCTCCCGTCGTGCAGGCTGTCAACTCCCTGTTTACCCAAGCAGTTAACGAAAGGGCCAGTGACATCCACCTGGAGGTACAGGAGAAAAGCCTGCGGGTGCGCTACCGGATCGACGGGGTGTTGTTGGATGCCATTAGCCTGCCGAAATATATTTATGCTCCTATTTTAACCCGAATTAAAATTATGGCCGGTATGGATATTGCTGAAAGGCGTCTTCCCCAGGATGGGCGCCTTAGGGTACATATCAGCGGCCGGGAAATAGACATGCGGGTTTCCACCCTTCCAACCATCGCGGGGGAAAAAATCGTCATCCGCCTATTGGATAAAAGCAATCTGCCCCTACATTCCGGCCAGTTGGGTTTTTCAGAATACAACCTGGAAAAATTCAGGCGCATGATTCACCGCACCCACGGTATAGTCCTGGTCACAGGGCCAACGGGCTCGGGTAAGACTACTACCCTTTACTCCGCCCTGCAAGAGATAAATACCGCCACACAAAATATTATAACCATCGAAGATCCCGTTGAATATCGGTTGCAGGGCGTGAACCAGGTACAAATAAACACCAAGGCCGGCTTAACCTTTGCCCGGGGCCTACGTTCTATTTTGCGTCAGGATCCCAATGTTATCATGGTGGGGGAAATACGGGACCGGGAAACAGCGGATATCGCTGTCCGTTCTGCCCTTACCGGCCACTTGGTAATCAGCACTTTGCACACCAACGATGCTACCGGGGCCTTGACGCGCCTTTTGGATATGGGTGTTGAACCTTACCTGGTTGCCTCTTCCGTCATTGGCATTATTGCCCAGCGGTTGGTACGCCTTATCTGTCCCCATTGTCGCTTTTCTTACCCTGTTGACCCTGGAGCCAGGGAGAGGTTGACCCTGGGTGTCGGTGAAGATGAACCCCTGACCCTTTATCAGGGCCGGGGATGTACCCATTGCAATCATACGGGCTATCGGGGGCGAATGGCAATTCAGGAAATGGTTGTGATGAACCGGGAGCTGGAAGAGTTGGTGCTTAAAAAAGCCCCGGCCGAGGTACTAGGCACCGCCGCCGCCAGAGCCGGCACCCTTTTCCTCCTAGAGGATGGTTGTACTAAGGTGCGGGAGGGGAAAACCACCCTGGAGGAGGTACTCCGGGTAACATCCTAGGGGCCATTGGGGGAATGGGGGGGTACTCTCCGGAAGGGACTTTACTATGAATTCAACTTTTATCTATCAGGCCCGTGACCCTAGTGGTAAACGGGTCCGGGGTACCATAGAAAGTGATAGTATTCACCAGGCCGTGGATGCACTAAGGCATAGGGGCTATCTGGTTATAGAAATTAAGGCCAAAAGGCCGGGTCTTGGGTTACCTGGGATGAATTTTAGGTCGGGTGCTTCCGGTAATGAGCTGGCCCTTTTCTGTCGGCAACTGGCGACCATGTCGAGGGCGGGATTGGAATTAGTGACTGCCCTGGAAATTATAAAGGAACAGCACCCTAATCCCTATCTGCGGCAGGCAGTGTCCCTGCTGAGGGAGGATTTAGTCGGTGGCCGCCAGCTGTCAGAGGCCCTCCGGGGGCAGCCCCGGATCTTTCCGGCTGTTTTGGTGCATATGGTGGCTGCTGGGGAGACGGGGGGAATATTAGATGATGTCCTGGAATGGATGGCTCATCACTTTGAAAAGGAACAAAATCTACGGGAAAAGGTGAAGGGGGCCCTTACTTACCCGGCGGTTATTGCCCTAGTGGCCGTTGCTGCCATCGTTTTCTTAGTTGCCTTTGTTCTTCCCACCTTCAGCAACCTTTTTATTAGTTCCGGCCTATCTTTACCCTGGCCGACCCGGTTACTCTTATCCAGCAGTCAATTCATCACTAAGAAGTGGTATTGGCTTGTTGGTGGTGCTTTATTAATTTTACCCTTGGGATCCCTATATCTCAAAACGGACAAGGGCTGGTACCATAAGGATCGGGTTCTTTTGGCTCTGCCCCGGGTAGGCCCGATTCTACTGCGGGTTGGATTGGCTCGAATTTGCCGTGCCCTGGGGACACTTTTGACGGGCGGTGTTCCCCTGCTGACTGCCCTTGGTGTGGTAAAGAATACAGCGGGCAATCGGGTTGTAACCCAGGCCTTGGGAGAAGTTGAAAGGGGGGTTGAAAAGGGATCCGGCCTGTCTGCCCTCTTTGCAAGCCATCCCATTTTTCCCAAAATGATGGTTCAGATGGTTGCCGTGGGGGAAAAAACCGGGTCCCTTTCGGGGATGTTGCTACAGATTGCTGATTATTATGAGGGGGAGATTGATTATGTCTTGGCGGGTTTTTCCTCCCTTTTGGAACCGGCTCTGGTGCTGGTGGTGTCCGGAATCGTGGGTTTTATTGTAATCAGCATCATGCTGCCCCTCATTGAGTTGGTGACTATGGTGGGATAATTTATCCTTACTAGTAAAGGGGATGAACCTATGCTGCATAAAGATATGGCAATGAAATGGAAAGAGCAGGGGTTTACCCTGGTAGAAGTAATGATAGTGCTGGTTATCATTGGTATTATTGCTGCTATTGCTGTACCTAGTCTTATGGGGTTTACGGACCGGGCTAAGGAACAGGCCTGTGAAGCCAATATAAAGGCCCTTGAAACCGCAGTTGCTGCTTATTCCGCTGCTCACGATGGGGACCTTCCCGATGAACTCGATGATCTAAGGGAATATTTTGATGAGTTGCCGGATTGTCCCTTTTCGGGGGATTACACCATTGGTGATGGAGGTATTGTCACTTGCAGTCATAAATCCCCGGGTGATTGATTTTTGTCAGGAGCGGTGTTTTTATGATTTCTTTTTACCTTTTCCTGGGGGGACTTATTCTGGGTAGTTTTTTGAATACTTGTATCCACCGCCTCCCCCGGGGTGAATCCATTGTGGCTCCGGCCTCCCACTGCCCTAATTGTGGGCAACGGCTGGGCTGGCTAGATTTAATCCCCTTGGCAGGGTTTTTTTTGCTGCGGGGAAGGTGCCGTTATTGCCATAAAGCCATATCGTGGCGGTATCCTTTGGTAGAATTGGTGTTAGGACTCCTTTTGGTGTTTTTTTACTTTTTCCTGGATTCGGGGATGTTCCTTACCGCCACCGTGGTTGCAGCCCTGTTGGTGGTGGTCACCTGTACCGACTTGGAACAGGGCCTTATCCCCGATGCCATTGTTCTACCAGCCCTAGGGACCGGAATCCTTTTTTCCCTTGTTTCTCCTTCCATTACCTTGGCAAATAGCCTGGCCGGGGCCCTTCTGGGGGGAGGGGTTCTGGTGGCGGTTGCCCTTCTGAGCCGGGGTGGGATGGGGGGAGGAGATATCAAGCTTTTGGCCGCTCTGGGGGCCTGGCTGGGGCCACGGCAGGTACTATTAATCCTTTTCCTATCCTTTTTCCTAGGTGGAATTGGAGCCCTGGGACTTCTTTTATTAAAAATTAAGGCTAGGCGCGATGCCATAGCCTTCGCCCCTTATATTGCCGCTGCGGTTTTTATAACCCTTTTTTGGGGGGAGATGCTGTATGACTGGTATTTCCGGCTTTGGGGCTGAGGACCGTGCCTAAAAGGGCAGCCCATACCCCAACTGTCAATTCTCACCGGAGTTGTTAAAAAAATGAAGGGATGCCCGGGAAAATGAGAAATGGTGGTTATACTCTGATTGAGATAATAATTGTCTTAATGCTGGTGGCAATCCTGGCCGCGATTGTCTGGCCTGCACTACAGGTTAGCCTGGAGAGGTTTACCCTAGAGGAGGCTTCTTGGCGTTTGGCCCGGGAAATACGACAGGTTCAACAGCAGGCGGTGGCTAAGGAGGAGCCCTTTCGCATTGAATTTCAGCGGCCCTTCCGGCGCTGTGTCATTAGCCATTCCGGCAAAACATGGGATGTTTTTAACCTTCCGGCCGGGATCGAGATAGACGATGTATCCTTTACCTATAGTGAGGTAATTTTCCACCCCACGGGGGCCCCCTCCATGGGGGGAACTGTGACCCTGGTGAATGACCGGGGAGAAAAAAGATATGTCATGGTTACTGTCGGTGCCGGCCGGGTGCGGGTGGCAAAGGAGCTGTGAAATGGTGAAGGTTTTGACCGATGAAAAGGGGATGACCCTGATTGAAGTCCTGGTGGCGGTGGTGCTTATATCGGTAATTTTGGTTCCCATGGCTGGAACCTTGGCCACCGGTTTTTTAGCAACCCGGGAGGGAGGGTGCATCGCCCTCGCTACTTCTTTGGCCCAGCAAAGGATGGAACAACACCTGGCTGGCTTTGATGAATCTACCGCAATACCCGCCGGGTATTGGATAGATACCCGGATAGAGGATAATGGGGATGGGACAGAAGATATTACTATAAGAGTCGGTTGGGGTAAAGGTAACTTAAAACCGGGGGAGATCAGGCTGCAGTGCTGTCGAAAAAGATGAGGAAGGTGGAAGTGGGAGAGAAGGGGTTTACCCTAATAGAAACAATAGTTGCGGCTGCCCTCTTGAGCCTAGTTTTTACTACCATTTCTCTTTATTATACAAGCTTGGTCCGCTTATGGGATAAGGGTAATGATCAGACGGAGGTACAGCAACAGGTCCGGGTGGCTCTGGGTGAACTAGTTCCCGATCTGCAGCAAACCCAGTCCTTAAATTATCACACTTTTACTAGCGATACTTTGAATCTTGGGGATGGTGGAGAATTACGCCTGAATATTCCCCAGTTGACGGAGGGGAACCCGGTACTGCCGGTCCGTTATTATCTGCGGGGGGATTCCCTTATTCGCGATACCGGGGGGCGCAACCCTATCGCCATGCATATCACCCGGGTGAAATTAAAATACCGGGCTGGTTCAGAGGGGTTGGTGGAGATAGAAGTAGAGGCTGCTAAGGGGGGGACGGCAGCAAAGATGGTGACCAGCGTCTATTTGCGCAACCTCCGGGGTGGGGGTTGATGGGGATGGGGGGTAGGGACGGGGAGCGGGGAAGTGCCTTAATATTTACCTTACTAGTACTGATGACACTGACACTGCTGGCTGCCGCCCTCTTAACCATGGCCCAGTATGAGACCCGAATGGCCTTTTATCAATATCGAGAAACGGCAGCCTTTTATTTGGCCGAGGCGGGCCTGCAGAAGATGAGTGCCCATCTTAGCGCTGACCCCTACCATCGGGAGGATATAAGTATTAGTTGGGATGGGGGAGGAAAGACGGAGGTAAATATAGAGGAGGAGGGTAATTATCTGCGGGTATTCTCCCGGGGGGAAAAGGAGGGGGTGCAAAGGAGTTTGGTGGCCCTGCTAGAGGTGGTTGACCACACTGCCTTCGTCGATGCTGGGGGGACAATAATGTGTGCCGGTGACTTTAATATCATTCCCCCCGATGCCGGGAATGGATTTCCCCGGATAGAAGGAGGGGTTTTATGCCCGGGGGAGGTGAATATCCCGGAGCAGGTGGATATTCCCATTGACCCAAGGGAATTTACCTTTCCGGAAATGGCAGATCCGGAACTATATCGTCAAGAATTAAAGGGACAAGTACTGACCCCGGAAGAACTGGCTGGCCGGGGGGAGCTGTCGGGTTTTATCCATGTGGATGGGGATGTTGAACTGCTAGATAGGGGGGACAGCATTGCCGGCAGTGCTGTTCTTATAATAGCCGGCCAGCTGATAGTTAGAGAGTCGGCTGCTCTAGAAGGGGATTTTGTCATTCTGGCTACCGGGGGGATCGATTTGATTGGCACTACAAGGGTGAAGGGCTTGCTGTATACCCCCGGGGTTTTTAGCTGCAGTGGTGTTGGCGATGGGTATATTATGGGCAAGATCTGGGCCGGTGGGGGGGTTAATCTCCAGGGTGAAATAACAATAAAGGAATATGCTGGGGATAAGAAAGATTTACTCCTTGGCCTGCCCCCCACGCTGGTGGCAGAGAAGATGTGGTATCGTCACAAAAGGTCCTTTATTGTCCCCTAATAAGTTAAAATGCGGCCAAAAGAATATAAGCATTGGGAAGGTGTAAAAATGGCGGAATTAAGGAATTACATGGAAGAAGTGGTGCGGCGTGCCCTGGACAGGTTTTTGAAGGATAATCCCGGGATTTGTGATTGTGTAAAATGCAGGATGGACATGGCCGCCTTGGCCCTCAATGAGCTTCCACCCCGTTATGTTGTCACCGACCGGGGCCAGGTTTTTGCCAAGGTGTCTCAACTGGAGTGTCAGTTTGAAGCTGATGTACTTATGGCCATCATGCGGGCTGTAGAAAAGGTGGTTGACAACCCCCGTCATTGAAAGCAAATAGTACCATTTGTGGGAAGGTAGGCATAAGGATGGGTTTTTTCCGCAATAGTTATATGGGGATTGATGTTGGTTTTGATAGCATCAGGGTAGTGGAGCTGCGGGTTAAGGCTTCCCAGGTGCAGGTGGCCAAGGCCGGAATGATAAAGACCCCACCCCAGGCATATGACGCCGGTATTGTCTTAGACCCTTCATTATTAGCCAAGAACCTTAGGAAACTCTGGCGGAATATGGGGCTAAAAAAAAGAAGGCCAGTGCATATTGCCATCGGTGGGCCCCGGATTTTCTACCGTATCCTAACTATTCCTGTGATTCCGAAAAGAGAACTGACCCGGGCCCTGGAATGGGAATTGGAAGACCATTTCCCCCTTTCTGCCCGGGAGGCTGTTTTTGATTGTCTTCCCCTGGGGAATGAAGAAGGGTTAAAGGGGCAGCAGGGAAAATATCTGGTGGTTGCGGTACGGCGGGAGATTGTGGCTGGTTATTTAGAGGCATTGTCCCTGGCCGG